>CAXTJC010000241.1:0-5630 GCA_964244225.1 uncultured Acidobacteriaceae bacterium | reverse complement strand
GGATTGGCTTCTACAAGGCGAGGCAGGCGCGTTCCCTTCGCACCGATGTAGCCGATCGACAGCACTTGTGCCCCGAGGCTCTGGTCGATGGTGAGGTTCCAGTCCTGCGTGTACGGTGGCAGAAGATTGCGGTCGATGGTGAAGGTGGAGGCGGGCAGGGCAACCTGGCCGGGGGCAAATGGGTTGGCGACGGTCGCGAGTGGGTTGGCGTAGTTGATGTTGCCGGTAAGGGTGCGGACGACCGTGTTTGGAAGCGCCGAACTGGCCGCGCGCATGGGCATGCCGACGCCGTTCACCAGCTCGTCAAAGAAGATGCCATAGGCCGACCGGATTACGGTTCGGCTGTTGCCCCGGGGATCCCAGGCGAAGCCGACGCGAGGGGCTATATCGGCTTTGAAGACAGGAGCGATGGTATCGGGAACGCCGGGATCGCCGGGAAATAACAGACCCGCCGGGGCGTTGGGGTGGACGGTCGAGTGCTGACCCGGGGTGAAGGCCATTAGGCGGTTGTGGATGTCGTTGAAGGGTGTGGTGATCTCGTAGCGCGCGCCGTAGTTCAGGGTGAGCTTCGGACCGAGGCGATACTCATCCTGGGCGTAGGCGCCCAGCTCCCATCCCCTGAGGTCGCGGGAGAAGTCGCCGCCGGCCTGGGTAAAGATATCCGGCCTGCCCAGCAGGAAGTTGGCGAGGGCGTTATTGGTGACGCCCTGAACGGTGAAGCTGAAGGTACCCGACGCGAAGTTTGGCTGGTAGCCGTTGATCTGCGTACGGCGGAACTGCGCGCCGAAGCTGGTGACGTGCTTGCCCTGGGTGTGCGCGAGATTGGCGCTAAAGGCATAGTCATTCTGGATGGTGTCGCGCGGGTTGATGATGGGATCGCCGACGTTCGAGTAGCCCTGGGTCATGATGAGCGGCGCGCCTGTAGCTTCAGGCCGGGTTGACGCATAGCCAAAGCCGAACGACTGCGGCGAGTTGCCGGAGAAGCGCTTGTCGAGGAGGATGTGGTTCTGGAAGAAGCTGACGTTCGCGGTCAGCACCGTCTTTGGAGAGAACGTGTGCGTCTCCGTGAGTCCGCCCAGATGCGTGTTGGTGTAGTAGCCGACGGGGAAGCCGGGAACATCGGCGCCGAGCTCCGAGTATGGATTGTGAAGGGAGAGGGTGGAGTAGCTGTAGCGTGCGCTCAAGGTGTCTGCGAGACGGAGCAGCCAGTCTGCCTTGATGCCGCCCTGGTCGCTGTTGTACTCACTCATATTGGTCGTTTGAGCGAGATGCGGATTCTCCGGTGTGTTTGGGGCCGGAAAGTAGCTGAGATAGCGGGCGGTGATGGGGCTGATCTTGCCGGCAAGGTTGTTGCCGTAGGCTGTCCGGCCGGCATTGAGGAGGATGGGCGCGTCCGCGGAGAAGTCGCCGGCGCGTTCGGCCAGAGTGGGCACGATGACGCCATGGGTGATGTCCTGGCTGCTGCGAAGGCCCTCATAGTACGCGAAAAAGTAGGCATGGTCGTGCGTGATGGGACCGCCTGCCGTGCCCCCGAACTGGTTCTGCCTGAGCTTTTCCTTGCGCGGGGCGAAGTAGTTGTTTGCATTGAGGGCATCGTTGCGGAGGAAGTCGTAGAGGGTTCCGTGGAACGTGTTTGTGCCGGAGCGGGTGACGATGGTGGTGATGCCGCCGTTGGTTCCGCCGAACTCAGCCGGCGCGGTGGTCGTGAGGATGCGGAACTCGGCGATGGCGTCGGCTGGCGGTCGAAAGGCATAGCCGGCGTCCAGGCGGTTGATATCCCGCATGCCGTCGATAAGAAAGTTGTTGGATTCGGGACGCTGGCCGTTGACCTCGTAGTTCTGGCCAGCGCGCCGGAAGCCGCCCTGCACCATGAGGCTCGCCGAGGCAGGACGAACGCCAGGCTGGAGGATGCCGAGCTGGGCGAAGTTGCGCCCGTTGAGCGGCAGACTGGCGATCTCACGTTCGCCGACGACGGCACCCTGGCCGATCTCATTGGATTGCAGGCGGGCGGCATCAGCACTGACTTCAATAGTTTGCTGGGCGGAGGCGAGACTAAGCTGCACGGCGATCTGCGACTGGTTTCCGACGTCGAGGTGAATTTGTGCATTGGCCCAGGGTGCAAAGCCGGGGGACCGCACTTCAAGGCGATAGTTCCCGATAAAGAGCTCCTGGAAGGAGAACTCACCGTGGCTATCTGCGCGCTCCGCATGCTGTTGTGCCGTATCCGTCGAGGTAATGACGACTTCAGCGCCTGGCAAGACAGCCTTGGTCGCATCGGTTACGACGCCTCGCAAAGACGCTGTTGCACTTTGACCTCTGGCTGCATCAGCTTGGAACAGAAGGGTAGATCCGATACCTAAACACAACGCTATGCGCTTCACACCATGACCTGTTTTCTGAGAATGGAAAGTGATAGAAACTTACGCTCTGCCTCGTCTTTGGTGCATCGTCCGAAAGGTGGAGATGGATGAGCGTTTGCGTGCGGGGCTTGAGGCTTTTGGGCGCGTCGCTTCGCTCCGTCGTGAAAGACAAATACGGGAGTTCTTCCCGCTCGACTTTGTTCAGGGGCGGAATCACAGCTAAAAGAGTGGTTGAGCGAGTTGGGTGAGGCAGGTGGAGGCGTTCCCGGTAGAGAAGCAGGTTTCTCGGCTGCGCTCGGAATGACAACAAGAAAGGAAGAGGTGCCGATGGAAGTTAACGGGTGAGGGCGGGGAGTTTGTCGGAGATGCCGAAGAGGAAGATGGTTCCGATGATGAAGCTGTAGGCGACGGCGAGGGAGGTGGCGATGGTCTGCAGGCGCGGGAGGTTTGAGCTGGAGGCGAAGACGCCGCCGGCGGAGGCGGTCATGAGGGTGTTCATGGCGAGCAGGCCGAGGACGAAGCAGAGCAGGCCGAGGAGGCCCTGGGTGGCGCCGCCGAGCTGTGCGGCGAGAAGAAAGAGGAGAAGCTGTGAGGGGGTTTCGGCTCCGAGGCCGTGGAGGATGCCGACGAAGAAGACGGAGGAGTTGGAGTAGTCGAAGCGGAAGGACTCGGGCTGCGGGAGGGTTGGGTTAACGACGCGGTGGAGACGCCAGCCGAGGTAACGGACACCGGAGATGAGGAGGGCGATGCGGCTGCGTTGCGGGGGTGCGGTGTGGGTGGCGTCCAGACGGTGGGCGCGATGGTGGCGAAGCCAGGAGAGGGCGACGTAGACGGCGAGGACGATGAGGGTGGCGCCGACCAGGCGCTCGCCGATGGCGTCTAGGCCGGGCGGGATGGTGAGGTGGAGGGCGATGACACAGACGCCGAGGGCGGCGACGGTGAGGGCGTGGCCGAGGGCGTAGAGCAGGCCGAGGCGCATGCCTTCGCGCCAGTTGCGCTGGATGCCGGTGATGTCGGTGATGGCGGCGAGGTGGTCGTAGTCAAAGCCATGACGCAGGCCGAGCAGGGCGCAGGAGAGGAGGGCGAGCTCGAGGGAATGCGACATAGCCAGAGCAAGGGTACGGTGCAGGCGGGCGAGGTTGCAAACAGACAGTGCGCGATCCGGCGCGGATGTTGCATAGAATGAAGCGGGGTTTTCCTGTCGAGGTAGAAGCGTGGTGGATGTGGAGGCGGTAGTGCTGGCGGCGGTGGCTCCGCGGCCGAGGCGGGCGAGGCCGATTGTGATGATTGGGGCGGGCGGGATCGCGCGCGATGCGCATCTGCCGGCGTATGCGAAGGCGGGGTTCGCGGTGGCGGCGGTGGTGGATCTGGACCGGCAGCGCGCGGAGAGGGTAGCGGCGGAGTTCGGGATCTCGAAGGTGTGCTCGACGATCGATGAGGCGGTTGCGTATGCGCCGCGGGATGCGGTGTTCGATTGCTCGGTGCCGGCTCCATCACAGCGGGCGGTGCTGCGGCAGCTGCCGGATGGAGCGGCCTGCCTGCTGCAGAAGCCGATGGGCGAGACGC
Organism: uncultured Acidobacteriaceae bacterium; assembly: GCA_964244225.1. Taxonomy (GTDB): domain Bacteria; phylum Acidobacteriota; class Terriglobia; order Terriglobales; family Acidobacteriaceae; genus Edaphobacter. The sequence goes on along the minus strand of CAXTJC010000241.1, from coordinate 1,704 downwards.
TGGCGGAGGCGGAGGAGATACTGGCGATCTGCCGGGGCAAGGGGCTGACGGCGGCAGTGAACCTGCAGCTGCGGTGGGCTCCGGCGATGATGGCGGCGCGGGCGCTCTATGAGGCGGGTGCGATCGGCGCGGTGCACGACTGCGAGGTATCGGTCAGCGTGCAGACGCCGTGGGGGATGTGGAGCTATTTGGAGCACGCGCCGCGGGTGGAGATTCTCTACCACTCGATTCACTATGTGGACCTGATTCGGAGCTGGTTTGGCAATCCGACGAGTGTGTATGCGAAGTCGGTGAAGAGCCCGGCGGCAGCGCGGTTGGCGGCGACGAAGAGCGTGGTGATCTTCGAGTACGGCGAGGACAAGCGGGTGTTTCTGGCGGCGAACCACAGCCACGACTTTGACGCGGAGAGGCAGCGGAGCTGGGTGCAGTGGGAGGGAATGGAGGGTGCGATGCGAGCTCGTATGGGGGTGAATCTGAACTACCCGAAGGGGCGGCCGGATGCGCTCGAGTATGTGCTGCGGGACGGCGCGGGATGGCGGGAGACGGCGGTGAGCGGGAACTGGTTTCCGGATGCGTTCGTGGGACCGATGGGGTCGCTGCAGGCGTATGTGCAGGGCGAGGCGGCGGAGCTGCCGACGCGGGTGGAGGATGCGATCGACACGATGCGGGTGGTAGAGGCGGCGTATCTCTCAAGCGAGCGCGGCGGGGTGGCGCTGCCGGTTCTGGGGGTTCGATGAGGCTGGAGATGCGGCCGGCGAGTGAGTGCCGATGGGATGTGGTGAGCCTGGGCGCGGTGCTGCTGCGGTTTGACCCGGGGGAGGAGCGGATCGCGCGGACGCGGCAGTTCCGGGTGTGGGAGGGTGGGGGCGAGTACAACGTGGCGCGGGCGCTCAAGCGGGCGTTCGGTCTGCGGACGAGCGTGGTGACGGCGCTGGTGGACAACCCGGTGGGACGGTTGATTGAGGATCTGCTGCTGCAGGGCGGGGTGGATCTCTCGCACCTGATCTGGCGAGAGTTTGACGGGATCGGGCGGGAGGCGCGGAATGGGGTGTACTTTCTCGAGCGCGGATTTGGGGTGCGGGGTGGGATGGGGATGATGGATCGCGGGGCGACGGCGATCTCGCAGGTGCGGCCGGGCGATGTGGACTGGGACGGGCTGTTTGGGCGCGAGGGGGTGCGGTGGTTCCATACCGGCGGGATTATGGCTGCGCTGAGTGAGGGCTCGACCGAGCTGGTGCGCGAGGCGATACGGGCGGCGCAGCGGCATGGGACGAGGGTGAGCTTTGACTGCAACTATCGGCCGAGTCTGTGGGTGTCGCGCGGCGGACGGGCGGCGAGTGTGGCGGTGAACCGGTCGCTGATGGAGTATGTGGATGTTCTGTTCGGGCACGAAGGCGATCTCGCAGCGACGCTGGGGGAGAGTGCGCGGGGGCCGGTGTGGCACACGCTTGAGAGCTTTGGGATGATGGCGGAGCGGGTGATGGGGGAGTTTCCGGGGTTGGCAGCGATCGCGAGTACGGTGCGGCGGCCGGTGACGGCGAATCGCAATGCGTGGGGCGGGTTCGCCTATGCGGAGGGTGCGGCGTACGAAGGGATTGGTTTTCCGGAGTTGGAGATTCTGGACCGGGTGGGCGGCGGAGACTCGTTTGCCGCGGGGTTTCTGTATGGGTTCCTTGAGGTGAAAGGGGTGCAATGGGCGGTGGA
>CAXTJC010000240.1:0-5637 GCA_964244225.1 uncultured Acidobacteriaceae bacterium | reverse complement strand
AGATTCGCCTCCGCGATCTCGGCGGCATCATCATCATCGACTTCATCGACATGGACGAGCGAAAGAATCGCCACAAGGTGATGGCTGTCCTTGAGGAGGAGTTGAAGAAAGATCGCGCCCCGTCCAAGGTGCTTCAGTTCAATGACTTTGGCTTGGTGGCGATTACCCGCAAGCGCGTCAAGCAGTCGCTTGAGCGCACGCTCTCCACTACCTGTGGCATCTGCGCCGGCACCGGCATGGTCAAGTCCGCGGTCACCGTCTGCAACGACATCTACATCGAGATGCGCAAGATGCAGAAGCACCTCGATCGCGGAGACGTCATGCTGCGCGTCAACCCTGAGGTGGTCAAACAGCTGAAAAGTCCTACGGCCAAGTGGCTGCAGGAGATGGAAGAGATGGTCGGCAAGACGATCCTGGTTAAATCCGATCCCACACTGCACCCGGAGCAGTTCGACATTCACTAAGCTTCAGAACAAGTCGCTTTGGATGGAAGAGAGAGCAGCCGTGTACCGGCTGCTTTTTTCTTGCCGGTACGCAATCTTTCATCGGATCACTGTTCGGTAAACGTTCGGAATGGTCGATTTAAGGAAAGAGCGCGTCTATACAAACGAGTGCGATCGCACAACATCAGCGTTCGCTTCGGGTTAGTTCACCCAGGGCAGCAGCCCGCATCTCAGGGAGTTTTATTCTTATGACCAGGTCACACCGTCAACCCTCGCCTCTCGGTCGTCTCAGCGCTCTTGCCGCCGGCGCCATTTTTGTCGCGCCTCTTGCTACGACACTGCACGCGCAGCAAGGCGAAAGTTTCCCCGTTCGGAGCCTGCCAGCTGTCGCTCCTAGCCAGAGCAATGCCCCTGGAACCCTCAACCTCGATCTTCAGGCAGCGCTGCATGCACCGCTCGCACCCGATGCTGCGCTGGATAGCTCGTCTTCGTCCTCCTCCTCGAGCCTCTCCCCTGCGGACACCACAGCGCCTGCTGACAGCCTGAAACTTACCGCGGATCCTGCCGCCGTTGACGGCAATATGCAACCGCCTCCACGTCGCCGTCGCTACGGCCGGCCGAACTATAATGATCGCTTTCACAACGCCGATGGCTCGAATCGCCTGGCCTTCGTGGCAGGTGTTGGTCTCAATGTGCCGATCGGGAGTGCAACCTCAAACTATCTCAGCACCAACTACCGGTTTGAGGTTGGCGGCGGCATAAATCTCAGCAAAAAGCTCGCGGTCATCGCGCAGTTTGACTACGACAGATTCAGCGTTCCTGGTAGCACTCTGCGCAATCAGTTAGGCGTGTACAACGGTATTGGCTTTCTGGACAGCACGGGCGCACCAGTAAACTTTACCGGCCTGGACGGCAACGCGCACATCTGGTCCTTCTCCCTGAACCCGACCTTCAACTTTTATCAGGGCGACAAGCTCGGCGCGTATGCCGTCGTTGGCGGAGGCTTCTATCACAAGGTGACAAACTTCACCCTGCCGCAGATTGGCCAAGCATTTGACTACTTCTATGGGCCCTACCAGTACACGTACAACCAGAACATCGACAAGTACACCAGCAACGCGCCTGGCGTGACGGGTGGCGTAGGTGTCACGTACAAATTCTCTAAGTTCGCCAATCAACGCTTCTTCGCGGAAGTTCGCTACGTTCACACCTTCAACCAGTTCCGCGCCGGTGATCCCACCTATACCGGAACAGGTACACCGTATAACCTCTATCCGCCAAACTCAAACGAGAGCAGCTATCTGCCAATCACCATCGGTATTCGCTTCTAGCTTCCAAACGTTTCAAAGAAAAGAGACCCGGCTTCGGCCGGGTCTCTTCGTATAAGGCTCTCTGCTCCCTAAGATCGACGGCTAAATCGACAACCTATTGCGGATGGAAAATCCGATCAACACGCCGGCAACTGTCAGCAGGCTGATGACGATCTGATGCGCCATGCCTCGCTGCCGAGCCTCCCAGGTATTGCGCCACAGTATCAGCTCGAGAACTCCAATAAGTCCGATCTCCTGGCGCCACTCCGACATTCCCAGGCCGACCCGCGCTGTCACAAAGCCACCGACGACAACGCAGCAAAACCACATCGCCTCATGCGTCAGCTTGTAGGTCCCCCGCACACGATGATCCGCAACAACAAACCGTGGCGCTGCCGACGCAATGCCCATCGTGCCGATCAACGCACACGCCACCGTCATGCAGTAGCCGGCAAGCACCGAAAGACCAAGGATGGCATATCCAATCATGCAGAAAACCCTACGCGGAAAGAAGTTAGAAAGCCCTGCGAGAGGCCTATCGAAAACTTAGTGTTGCATCGCTGCTTCCACCAATCCAGCTTCATGGGGCAGGCTTCCGATTAAGTCTACCAGCCGTCCCGTCTCGTCCACATAGAACACATCTTCGATGCGCACGCCGATCCTTTCCTCCGGGATGTACACGCCAGGCTCGATCGTAAACACCATGCCTCTGTCCAGCCGGGTTTGCGCATAGTCCATCGGGTCATGCACGTCGATGCCAACCGAGTGTCCCAGCCCATGCAGGAAGTACTTGCCCAGCGGCTCGCCATGCAGGTCCTTGCCATGCGTATTGATGTAGTCGTAGGCCACCTTGTCGAGCGAGTCATGCACCTCGGGCGAATTGCGGTCCGAGGTGCGGTCGTAGATGCTTCCCATCTTTGACGTGCCCGCAACAAACGCCGCAGCCGCCGCCCGTTGCGCGCCCAGTACGATGTCGTAGACCTCCTTCTGCCGCGCGGTAAAGTGGCCGTCGACCGGCATCGTGCGAGTGATGTCGGATGCATACATGCTGTACTCGCCCGCCTCATCGATCACCACCACATCCCCCTTCTCCATCACGCGCCCATTGTCCGCATAGTGCAGCGTGGTTGAGTTAGGGCCGGAGCCGACGATCGCCGCATAGCTGGCACGCTCGCAGCCGTCCTCCATAAACTTCGCCATCTCCACACCGGCTATCGTGCGCTCCCGCACTCCAGGCTTGATCGCCCGCATCCCTGCCAGTTGCGCCGCGATCGAGGCGTCGCTGGCCTTCTTGAGCAGCGCGATCTCAGCGGCGGATTTGACCGTGCGCAGCTGCATCGTCAGCGCCCGCACATCCTGCGCCCGCACGGCCGTCGTGTCGCCCCCCAGAGTCGGCCCCAGAAAATTTACCGCTGCTATCGCCGCCGGCATGTCCGTCTGCGACCACAGCATGCGTGTGCGTCTGCGATCCTCCGCGAGAAACCTCCCCAGCATCTGCGGCAGCAAGGTCATCGGCAGAACCTCATCCACGCCGGCCTTTGCCGCCGCGCCCGGTGTCGTCGCGTCCATCTTTTCGCCCGTGTACTTTTCGATTACCAGGTTGCGCGACGGCAGAAACAGGATCTCTCGATAGGTATGCGCCGGCACCTGCTCGCCGGATCGCGGCACCGTCGTCGCCGGCCCGGCATCCACCACCATGAGCGCCGCCCCGGGCTCGGTCCATCCGGTCAAATAGTAGAAATCGGAATCCTGCCGGTACGGCATGAAGTCCAGCACCGGCTCCTCAGCGGCGAACAGGATCGCCGCGCCGCCCTTCAGCTTCGCCGCCAGTGCAACCCGCCGCGCACGGTACTCCGCCTTGGGTACCGACTCCATGGCATGGGCTGCAGCACAGAAGCAGATGATCCACATGGAGACAGCGACGGATAAGCCTCTTAGCATTAAAGATTCTCCTTAAAACATCGAGCGCAGACTACCGGACTTACTCTCAAATCCCCACCGGATACGGCTTTTCATGCATCTCCGCACCGGCAGCCCCACTGCGTTCGAAGCGTCCCTGCAGCAAACTCAGCAGCCCCGTGTACCAATATCCCAGCACAAACAACAGCAGAAACGGCACAGTAAAGAAGTTCTCTGTCGAGACCGCATACCAGACCGTATACGCGAAGTAGCATCCGAGCCCGAGTTCCACCCACGGCACCCAGCCCAGGCGTTTGCGATACTTCTTCGCTTGGCTCTTCTCGCCCTTCTTCGTCACCGAGTACTTCGGCGTGCGCGCAAACGCCGTCTGCACACCGAACAGAGCCTCCATCACAGCCTTGGTATTCGTGATCGTCAGACCGACACCCAGCGCCATCAGGAAAGGCACATACGCGATTGTCTTCCACCACGTCCGCGGATAAAGCTCCCTCTGGCTGACGAGGTAAAACGAGGAGATCGACATCGTGCTCGCCATGAAGAGCGGCAGATCGATCAGCAGCATCTGCAGGTAGCCCTGCCAGCTGCGAATGATCATCGCCGGCATCAGCAGCGTACTCAGCACGATCATCAACGGATAGCTGATGTTCGCCGTCAGGTGGTACCACGCTTCAAGTTTCGTATGCCACGGCGCATCGCTGGCAAGCACCCGCGGCAGAATCTTCTTTCCGGTCTGGATCAGCCCCTTGGCCCAGCGCGCCTGCTGCGTCTTGAACGCCGTCATCTCGATCGGCAGCTCCGCCGGACACTCGACATCCTGCAGGTACTTGAACTTCCACCCAATTAGCTGCGCCCGATAGCTGAGGTCCGTGTCCTCGGTCAGCGTATCGTGCTGCCATCCGCCCGCTTCGCCGATCACGCGCCGACGCCACATGCCAGCCGTACCGTTGAAGTTGAAAAACACTCCCGCGCGTGAGCGTCCGCCATGCTCCAGCACAAAGTGTCCATCCAGCAGGATCGCCTCCACCTGCGTCAGAAAGCTATAGTTGCGGTTCAGGTGTGTCCATCGTGTCTGCACCATGCCCACACCCGATTCCGCAAAGTGGTCGATCACCTGCATCACCCACGCGCGCGGCGGCACAAAGTCCGCATCGAAGATCGCCACAAACTCGCCCCGCGCTACGTCGAGCCCCGCGTCAAGCGCTCCCGCCTTGTAACCGTGCCGGTTCGTCCGGTGAATGTAGACCATTGGCTGCGGCTCAGGACCGTTCATTCCTGCCGCGTACCGATCCACGATCCCTCGCGCGACCGCCTGCGTCTCGTCCGTCGAATCATCGAGCACCTGAATCTCAAACCGATCGCGCGGGTAGTCGATCCGGCATACCGCATGGATCAGCCGATCAATCACAAACTGCTCATTAAAGATCGGCAGCTGAATGGTGACGAACGGCAACTCGCCCTCGGCAAACCGCGCCGGCGGCTCCGCCCAGCGCGCCTCCTTCTGCTTATTTTTGTAGTAGAGCCATACCAGCTGATAGCGGTGAATACCGTAAAACGCCAGCACCACCATCACGATGAAGTAGGGAATCAGCAGCGCCGTGTCGAACGCATTCCAGCGGTACAGGTGCTCAAACGTCTTATCCGCGTAGTGCGTCTTCCAGTAGTGCCCCAAGCCATGCGGGGCCGCCAGCATCGCCATCCCCAGCATGTCCACAAAACCGCTCAGAGCCTCACCCCTTTGTGCCTTTTTGCGATTCTACGCGACGCATTGCTCTCCGGGCAGCGCAAAAGGATCTTGTTCTAAAAAGTAGGAAGACGGTAGGATGACGGTATGACAATCCAGCGCATCAAGAAGAGCTATAGTATCTCGCCTGAGTCCGAGCGCTATATCCGCAAAATCCGCAAGGCCCGCAAGATTGCCTCCGATTCTCAAGCCCTCGATCAGATTCTGCAAGAGGCTCAGGACG
>CAXTJC010000239.1:0-5647 GCA_964244225.1 uncultured Acidobacteriaceae bacterium | reverse complement strand
GTTACATATGATGATCTCTCCTGACCAACTCGTCCAGATCGTTGATCGCGCCCTCGCCGACGCCGTCCACCGCTCCGGCGACTGGCTGGCCTGCCGCCCCGGCTGCGCGCAGTGCTGCCACGGCGTCTTCGCCATCTCCGCCCTGGACGCCCACCGCCTGCGCGAAGGTCTCAACTCCCTTGACCTCACTGAACCGAGACGCGCCGCCGCCGTCCGCACGCGCGCCCGGGCCTCCGCCGCCCGCCTCGCCCCGACCTTTCCCGGCGACCCACACACCGGAGTCCTCGCCTCCACCCCAGAGGCTCTCGAAGCCTTCGACACCTTCGCCGACGACGAGCCCTGCCCCGCCCTCGACCCCGCCACCCAGACCTGCGACCTCTACGCTGCCCGTCCCATCCTCTGCCGCACCTTCGGCCCACCCCTCGTCACCCCCGGCGACGGCCTCGCCGTCTGCGAGCTCTGCTTCGACGGTGCTCCTCCCGAAGAAATAGCCCGCTGCCAGCTCGACCCCGCCATCCTCGACGCCGAACAGCAGGCCGAAGCCCTCTTCGCCGCACACTCCCCAACCCATGCCAGCCAAGACGAGCCCTTCCGCACCATCGTCACCTTCGCCTTGTTGTCATCCAGCTAGGCCCTGCCACCAGAGCGCGGATCATCCAGACCAACAAGTCCTGACCACCGCCCCTTTGCTTGTCATCTCGTATGGATCTGCTTGTCCTTTGTTTGTTTCCTTCCCAACCATCCTCAAAGAAGCCCTTCCCACACACCACTCACGCGATAATGAACGCAGCATGCCTCTCGCCGCCCCCACCCCGCCACTCACTCTTACCCTCGCCATCACCGGCGCCAGCGGTTCCATCTACGCGGCCGAGATGCTCCGCGCCCTCCAAGCCGACCAGCGCGTCACCAAGGTCAATCTCGTCGTCAGCACCAACTCCCTCCGCGTCCTCGTCGAAGAGTTGCAGCTCAGCGGCCGCGTCAGTCTCGTCGAAAAACTTCTCGGTGCCCCCAGCGAAAAGGGCGCCGCCAGCCAGAAAATCGAGCAGCATAACGACGCCGATATCGGCGCAAACATCGCGAGCGGCAGCTATCCCAGCTCCGCCACTATCGTCCTTCCCTGCTCCATGGGCACCCTCGCCGCCATCGCCAACGGCCTCGCCGCTACCCTCATCCAGCGCGCTGCGGACGTCACCCTCAAGGAGCGCCGCCCGCTTATCCTCTGCGTCCGCGAGACCCCCCTCAACCGCATCCACATCCGCAACATGCAGCTCGCCTCTGACGCCGGCGCCGTCATCTATCCCTGCATCCCCACCTTCTACGATATCCCGCAGTCCACCGCCGACATGGCCCGCAACTTCGTCCATCGCGTCCTCGCCCACATCGGCCTGCCCCAGGCCGATGCCTACACCTGGCAGCCCGATAAACCATAGCCATCGTTCACGATGCGCGTCATCCCGTCGGGTGCGCTGTTATCGTCCCTTACGCAGAAACTCGACCGTCGCCGGCAACACCTGCGACACGCACTCCGCCGGCGCCAGATGCCCACATCCCTCAATCGGCACAAACGTCGCCCCCGCAATACCCTCCGCGATCTTTCGTCCCGCAAGCGGCGGAATCAACGTGTCCTGATTCCCCCACATCACCGCCGTCGGCAATCGGATCTCGCTCAGCCGGAACTCCATCAGATCCCGCCCACCCTCCATTGCCGCAACCGACCGCCGCAGCACCCACGCGTTCTTTGCCGACCGCCGCAGAAAATCCCGCGCTACAAACCCCGGCAGCTTTATCGGCTTCGGCGTTAGCCGCGACATGAGTGTGTTCAGCCCCGCTACATCCGTCGGCGTAAACAGCGACGCGCCATAGTCTCGAGGAAAGTACACCCCCGCGCTGTCGTAGAGCACCAGCCTGTCCACCCGCTCCGGGTGATCCGCCGTCAGACGCATCGCAATCCACCCGCCCATCGACCATCCCACCACGTCCGCATGCGCCAGATGCATCGCCTGCATATAGTCCCGCATCGCCGCCTCTTCATACGCGATCGTGTACGCGACATCCGGCTGCTCCGACCGACCATACCCCGGCAGATCCGGCGCATACACATGAAATCCTGCCGCTGCCAGCCCCGGGATCAGCCTTCCCCAGTCCTCACCGCGTGCCCCAAGACCGTGAATCAGTAGCACCGGCGTGCCCGCCTGCCCGCCTTTAGGCGCGACCTCGAAGTAATGGAGCCGCAGCCCATTCACCACGACGTACTTGCTCTCAACCCCGTCCCGTTTTAGCCCGAAACGGATCAAGGCATCCGCATACGAGAGCGGCCGCAGCGCAAAGCTCGCACCCCCGACCAGCAGCACGACCAACAGCGCCCCCAGCACGGCTGCGCCCGCCGGCAACCAGCGCCGCCCGCGCCTCACGCCCGCGCCGCCGCACGCGCCAGTGCATCCGTCACCACGCGCCGCGTCGCCTCATCCATCTCCTGCATGCCGGCAATCTCTTCCGCTGTCACCCACGCCACATCGAGCGCGTCGCCACCCGCGCGCGCCTCTGCCGGTTCCGCTCCGACCGCGGGCGCCACCTCGCACAGCCAGTCCATCAGCACGTAGTGGAACTCCACCACCCCACTCTCATCCCGCACGATCCTGTCCAGCAGAGCCAGCAGTTCAAGCGGCCGAACCCGCAGCCCAGTCTCTTCGAGCACCTCGCGCGCCACACCCTCAAGCATCGTCTCGCCCGTCTCAAGCGCCCCGCCCGGCAGCGTCCACGCGCCCCGCATCGGCTCGCTCCCGCGCTGGATCAGCAGCACTCTTCCACCGTTTACCACAGCACCAGCGACACCCACCATCGGCCGCGCCGGATACCGCCGGGCGTCCATGTCAACCGCGGAGACCGAAGCGTCGCTCACTTCGGGAGCAGCGGCTTTCCAAACTCTTCGCCAAATACCGTATGGTTTACGTCAAACCGCCCACCATCGAACTTGTCCGCACCCTGCGCATGTCCGATACACAGCAGAGCCACGACCCAGTAGCTCAGCGGCAGCCGCAGCACCTCGCGCACCTTCTCCTGCTCAAATCCTTCCATCGGCGCCGTATCGTACCCCAGCACCTCCGCCATCAGCATCATGTGCGTAAATCCGATCATCACCTGCTTGTTCAGCCACGCATGCATCTGGTCCGTGGTAAAGCCCGCCAGGTACTTCGGAACGCTGCTCCGCGCCTGTGCCGCATAGCTCTCGGGCATGCCCCCCGCAAGCCCCTTCTGCAGCATCATCTCCAGGTCCCGCCGCCACCCATCCGCATCCCCGCAGGCTACAATGACGGCCGACGCCTCTTCCACCTTTGCCTGGTTGTAGCTTGCCGCGCGCAGCCGCCGCTTCTGCTCCGGCGACTGCACCACCACAAACCGCCATGGCTGCAGGTTGTACCCGCTCGGCGCCAACAGGCCGGCCGTCACCATCTGCTGCAGCTGCCCGGCCGGAATCGGCGCCCCGTCAAAGCTGGGCGTCGACCTGCGGTGCCGGATTGCCTCTTCTAAACTCTTCTCTTGCTCAACCATCGTGTCTCAAGGAGCCCTCATTCCGCGCCGCAGATCACTCTCTAAAAGCAGTGCTTAATGTATGGATTTCGGTATTCGGCGCAGAATTCGCTACGGGAAAGAATAGCATCGGCCCACCCGGACTCAGGTTCGTTTCTCTGCTCCATCAAATGCAGCACCCATCCCGCATAGCCCGGCAACATCCGCCTCGCTCAGCCATGGTCGTCTTTTTGATCGAGCGCCGCAGGCCGAGACAAAGCAATCTCTGGTTGGCGCTTTACTTCACCCCGGCCACCAGATGCTCCGTCACCAGCGCCGGCCGACCGGCTCCCTCGAGCGACACCAGAACCCCGTCGAAGCTCGCCCGCAACTCCGGATACGCCGACAGCAGCGCCCGCGCCGCGCCGTCCCCTCGCTCGCGCAGCTCCACCGGGTCGGTCGAGGCCTCCTCCAGATGCACCACCACGTCCGCCTTACTTCGTCCGCTCAGCGCCTCCACGCCCAGCCCCGTAATCCGGTACTCCTTCGCGTCCGGTCCCTTGATCACCAGCGGCGTCCCCGTGCTCACCCCGCTTGAAAGCGCCGGGGGCGCAGCCGCCTTCTGTTCATCCTGCAGCCGTTCCAGGTGCGTCGATTGCACAAACCCCGCCGGCCGCAGCAGCGCCTGCGCCTCCGTGTAGTAGAGCCATGCCGTCCAAGGCTGCTTCACCGCCGCAACGCGCCGAGCCTCGCGCCAGTACCAAACGCCATCGTGACCCGCCGCCTGCGTCGGCCCGGGAAAGAACCCCGCCAGCAGCCAGCGTCCCGCCTCCCGCCGCAGCAGCAGAGAGATCCGCCATGGCGACGCGCCCGTCCCATACACGACTGCAAATCCATACGTTCCCGCCGTCAGCCCCGCGATTGAAAGATCCACCTCGGCCTGCGACTTGTTCAGCGTGCAGAAGAACTGCGCATCGCTCCCCGCCGCCAGCGTCGCCGCGTCCAGCAGATAGACCTGGTTCACCGCCAGCGTGTCCCCCTTCAGGTGCGGCGCCAGATCGATAGCCGCCGCCCGGATTCCGGCAAAGTCCTTCGTCAGCTCCGCCACCGTCTGGGCCTGCAGCGCGGAGACATCGCCCGCCTGCAGCTTGCCCGCCAGTTCACGCGAGGCCTGAGCCAGCGCATCCCGTTCCGCCGGCTGCATGGCTGACTGCGTCGTGCACGTCTCCGCTCTCGCCCGCATCGGCGTCAGCAGTCCAGCCGCAGCGAGCATCGCTGCAGCTATAGCCCGCCTTCCGGTCCTCCGCCCTCGCCCGCTCAAACCCGCTCTCCCACTCCCCGCTCTCGCTATGCAACCCATTCCGATCCGACTCCCAAACCACATCTCCCGGGGCCCGACTCCCAGGTAAACTACTTGTAGCATCTCGGCACAAATCGCACCGGTTCGTGGCTACGCAACACCATCTGCTCCATCAGACGCGTCCAAGAGAGGGAAAGCATGCGGAGCCGCCCTCCATTTCGAGATCACCTACAACAGTCTCGTGAAGACATGTTGCTGCAATCCACTCGAAAGCCACTCTTATTCGGCGCAAGTACCTGCCTGCTCGCCGCTGCCGCCCTGCTCCCGTCGCGCCTTCCCGCGCAGCAGCTCCCAGAAGCCGCACCCACCACGTCGCCGCAATCTGCCCAGGCTCAGCCGCAGCGCCAGCAGCCGCACCGCTCCCAGGTCACTCTCGAGAACGGCCTGCTCACCGTCACCGCCACCAACGCCAGTCTGAACGGCCTGATTCGCGAGATCGCCCGCAAGACCGGCATGAAGGTCTCCGGCTCCGTTGCAGAGGATCGCGTCTTCGGCACCTACGGCCCTGAGGATCCGCAAAAGGTCTTAGCGACCCTGCTCGACGGCACCGGGTCAAACATCCTCATCCTTTCGAACGCCGCCGACACCCCGCAGCAGCTCATCCTCACTCCGCGCACCGGTTCGGCAACCCCGCCCAACCCCAACGCCAACCTGAGCCAGAACGACGAGGACGACGACGGATCACCACCACCCGGAGCCCCGACCGTCATCTCCGCTCCACGCGCCCGTCCCGCCGTTCTTCCCGGCAGCGTTCCAGCTCCACCTCCGGAAGCCGCCACC
>CAXTJC010000238.1:0-5664 GCA_964244225.1 uncultured Acidobacteriaceae bacterium | reverse complement strand
GCTCACGCCCTCAGGCGTCATCGATCCAAAGATCACCACCACTATCACACCAACGCAGTGCCCCACGACGATCACCTCGGCGCAGTGCACCAGCGCCATCCAGTTCCTGCTCAATAACTCCGGCGCCGTCGAAGCCCCGCCCTCGCGCTTCGCCAAGGAAAACATCTTCTTCCCCCGCATCGACGTCCACCTCAACCAGCACAACGACGCCTTCGTCAACTACAACTTCGCCAACTTCGACTCTACCTACGGCTACAGCGCCGCGCCCACCTTCACCAACAGCTCCCCCTCCACCAACGGCCCCACCAGCTATCACGAGCGCTTCCTCATCGCCGGTGTCACCACCGCCATCTCCGACCGCTCCGTCAACCAGGTTCACTTCCAGTACGGCCGCGATCTTGAGACCGCCGGGTCCAACGCACCCGGCCCATCCGTCGGCCTCTCGAACCTCCTCACCTACGGCATGCCCAACGCCCTCCCGCGCATCGCCGAGCCCGACGAGCACCGCACCCAGATCACCGACGTCTTCTCCACCGTCCGCGGCCGCCACGCCCTCAAAATGGGCGGCGACGCCAACCTCGTCCATGAGGTCATGATCAACCTCTTCCAGGGCGGCGGCGTCTACAGCTACGCCGGCTCCACCGCGCTCGCTAACTTCCAGTCCTGGGCTCAGGACTCCTTCCGCGGCCAGCCCGGCGATACCGACCCCTTCGCCGGCTACCACTACACCTCCTTCGTCCAGACCGTCGATCAGCTCAACACCGGCAACCGCGCCGGAGCCGACGACTTCTGGATGAAGATCTTCGACGGCTTCGTCGAAGACTCCTGGAAGGTCCGCCAGAACTTCACCGTCAACGCCGGCGTCCGCTACGACTATCAGCTCACCCCGCCGCCGGTGAAGAACAACACTAACTACGCCCCGCTCTCCACCCTCTACTCGAGCACTATCAAGAACGTCAGCGACCGCGTCCAGGCCCGCATTGGCTTCAGCTACGAGGCCCACCCCGGCACTATCGTCCGCGGCGGCTACGGCCTCTTCTCCGCCCTCAACCAGGGCAGCACCTACTACGCCATGCGGGTTGAGAACGGCGTCGTCCAGGTCAACTACAACTTCCAGGGCTGCGGCGCCGCCACCTGCCCCGCCACCACCACCCTCAACAATCTCGTCTACCCCAACCTGCCCTTCCAGCCCACCGGCCCGTCGATCACCGGCACCCTCATCCCCGGCGGCGGCACCGCGCCCGCTATCGCCGGTCCCACCACCCCCGGCATCCAGAGCTTCCACGGCCTCGATCCCAGCTTCGTCCCGCCCCTCGCGCATGAGGCCGAGCTCGGCATCGAGCAGCAGCTCCCCGGCCACATGACCCTCGCCATCGGCTACGTCGGCTCACGCACCCTGCACCTGCCCGTCTTCCTCGACTCCAACCTCATCGGCCAAACGCCCCACGGCTCCCGCAGCTACAACCTGCTGAACACCGACGGCAGCCTCCAGCGCCAGCTCACCGTCCCCGTCTATCTCACCTCCGATCGCCGCGACACCCGCCTGCAGTCCTACAACACCGGCTTCTCCGCCGCCAACTCCTGGTACAACTCGCTCGCCGTCACCGCCCGCCACCCCTTCGAGCACGGCCTCGAGGTTATCGCCAACTACACCTGGTCCCGCGCCACCGATACCGACCAGGTCGCCGGCGCCTTCGGCACCTTCTACGGCGGCAACCCCGTCCTCGACCCCAACAACCTCCGCGCCGAAAACGGCCTCGCCGACATCGACGTCCGCCACCGCTTCGTCTTCACCTTCGTCTACCAGCCCCACCTCTTCGACGAAAACCGCTTCCTCAAGACCGCCATCGACGGCTTCATCCTCTCCGGCACCGAGATCGCCTCCGCCGGCCAGCCCATCGCCGCCGCCATGAGCGGCACCGTTTTCAACGGCGGCGCCACCAGCTACGGAGCCGCCGGCAACATCTTCGGCGGCTCCATGAGCTCCGGCTCCGGAGCCGCCACCACCGGCCGCCCCCCGCAGATCGGCCGCAACTCGATCGTCGGCCCCGGCTTCAACGACCTCGACCTACGCGTCTCGCGCGACATCCCCATCCACGAGTCCATCAAGCTCCAGCTCAACGCCGAGGCCTTCAACCTGCTCAACCACACCATCGCCACCAGCGTAGCCGGCACCTACTCCCAGTTCACCAATCCCACCGCCCCCACCACCAAGGCACCCAACCCGCTCTGCAGCACCGCCACCAACGCCGCCGCCCCCGCCGGCTCCCCCGTCCAGGGCTGCATCTCCCCCTTCACCGGCACCGGCGTCAACGCCTTCGGAGCCGTCAACGGCACCAACAACACCCTCTACGGCCCCCGCCAGCTCCAGGTAGCCGCCAAACTCTTCTTCTAACCAGCTGCACACAATCAACCTATGGCACGCGCGCCCACCACAGCGGCTCCGACCCAACATCGGAGCCGCTGCTCTTTGCCGACAAATCCGAACAGGAACAAGGCTCTTACGAACCCGCAAAGGCCACTTTGTCGGCCCGGATTACTGACGACAATGCGACCTCTCGTGACTAATCGTGATCAGCAAAGCTTCGCGTACACGCTTAGGCGAATTTTCCTGCTTCGTCAAAGGTCAACCGAGGACCGCGCGGGTGAACTAATTCCGGGTTCGCATAGCCCAGACTGCAAAGGAAGTTGGATTGGATGCGCGTCCCGGCAAAGAACTCCCGATCAACTCCAGCATTGTCGAAGCCCGACATCGGCCAGCAATCCAGGCCCAACGCGCGAGCCGCGAGGATCAGGTACGCGCCTTGCAGACTCCCATTCCGCGTAGCCATACTCTCGGTCATGCCCTCGTTTGCTTTGAGTATCCCTAGGACCACGGGAACACGTTCGGGAGAAACCAGCTTCGGCAAGCTATCAGCAAACGCAAGATCGTTACCGACGATGACAGTGATGGGTGCGGCGAGAATCTTGGGCTTATTAAGCGGTAACGCGACAGAGGCCAGCTGAGCCTTTCCCTCTGGGCTGCGCACCCAGACAAATCGTGCCGGGCATGTATTGGAGGCAGTCGGCCCCCACTTCAGCAGGTCGTAGAGTTGATGCACCAGAACCTCCTCTACGGGAGTGTCAGACCATCCGTTCGGGGTTCGAGCCGTGCGAAAGAGATGGTCCAAGGATTGTGAGGAAAGCGGAAGTTTCATAGCTCGATAGAGCTCCTCATCTTGAAGCCACCTGTCGTGCTCCTTCGCAGGGTCGACACGACAGGCTCCTTAGCTAAACCAGCGACATGCCGCCTTCAATACGCAACTCGGTGCCGGTGGTGAACCGGGAATCGTCCGAAGCGAAATAGAGGGCTGCTGCCGCTATTTCCTCGGGTTCTCCCATGCGTTGTAGTGGCAGCTTTGCGATCATCTGTCCGAAGCCGGCCATCTGTTCGGCGGTAAGGCCCATCTTGCTCCCGATCGGGGTATTGATCGGTCCGGGCGTGATGGTGTTCACGCGGATGCGGCGTGGAGCCAGTTCTACAGCCAGACTGATGCCGAGCGACCGCAGGCCGGCTTTGCTTGCACTGTAGGCGCTGGCGCCGGACATACCCAAAATCGCAGCCGTTGAAGACGTGAGAATGATCGACGCACCGTCAGTGAGGATAGGCGCGGCCTGTTTCAGGAGAAAGTATGGACCGCGTAGATTGACGTTGAAGATCTCATCGAACAGCGACTCCTCAATCTGTTCGAGGGCAGCCAGCCGTGCGATGCCGGCATTTACAAAAAGCACGTCCATCCGGCCATGCTTCTCTTTCACCTGCTCGACTAAGGCTTTGGCCGCTGCTGGATCGCCAGCGTTCGATTGGATGACCTCGACCTGCGGCATCGCTTGACGTGCAGCATCCACTCCGTCCTTACTACCCCCGGTGACGATCACCGTTGCACCTTCTGCCTGGAACAGCTTTGCCGTCGCAGCACCTATGCCACTTGTACCGCCTGTAATCAACGCTATCTTTCCCGCCAACTTCTTCATTTATCTGGCTCTCCCAAGATGGTGACTTGTTCTGGTGGTTCTGGTGAGTTCGATGGACGAAGAGATGCGATGATGCAACAATCGTAGTGCTTGCAACTCATTGTTCCCCATGTGGAACAACCCAGGACACCATGGTCAATCTTAACGAGCTGCACTACTTCTCCCTTGTGGCGCAAACGAGGAGTTTCACATTGGCAGCCGAACGTCTCAAGCTTCCTAAGTCGTCTGTCAGCCGCGCCATCACCTCGCTGGAAAAGCGGCTGGAAGTTCAACTACTTCAACGCACAACCCGGAATGTGAGGCTCACCGAAGCGGGTAGGATGTATCTCGCCCATTGCCAAAGAGCAATTGAGGAGGCCGAACTGGGAGAAATCGCAGTTGGCGCCATGAGGGCCACTCCTAAAGGTACGCTGCACATCGGGACACATATCGGGTTTGCGCGCTTCGTCCTCGAGCCTCTACTGAACGAATTTCTGCTCTTGTACCCGGAGGTAAATATTCACATCGACCTGCTGCAGACGAAAGAGCGGCAGAGCGACGAAGGGCTGGATCTGGTCATTCGCGCTGGACCGTTGGAAGACTCTGGCTGGCTGGTCAGGCCCCTTATCCGGGTCCGGTTCGGCCTGTACGCAAGTCCTGCGCTGTTCAAACGACATCGGCGACCGGAGTCGCCTGCCGATCTGCAGCAGTATCCCTGCATTGTGTCCAACTGTAGCCCGCTTGGCGAGCCTGATGGCTACGGAATGTGGCGCCTGCACCGCGAACGTGAAGCGCGCGCGGTTCAAGTGGTCGCACGGGTGGCCGTGCCTGATCCCTCCGTGCATCATCAGCTCGCTCTGAACGGTGTGGGCGCTGCGATGCTCGGCCAGGCCGAAGTCATAAAAGATCTGAAAGAGCGCAGACTGGTGCGAATCTTGCCCGATTGGGAACCGGAGCCGATCGAGCTGTACGCCCTGCATCCTTCGCGGCTCGCTGCATCGCCGAAGGTAAGAGTTTTACTGGAGTTTTTGGAAAACAGCTTGCGATCTCCAAGTCCAAATCGCTGACGTTGAGCCGCAAATTAAGATTAGTCCTGAGAAACGCCGTTCTCGTCCTCAACACGTGTACGAGCGACGTCTCGGCTTCATCGGTTGTGCGACTTATACAGCTAAGGGGTGCGCTGCCCGGTCCGCAAACCTCGGACACCCGCATCCCTAACCACGGCGCGCCATTCGCCGTACCCGCTTACCATCTCGCTCCCCCAAAAGTCCCACACCCCAAACCCCACCCAACCTTCTACACTCACCCCTATGTGTGGAATCGTTGGTTATATCGGTCCGAAGCCCGTCGTCCCCGTCATCATGGAAGGCCTCGCCCGCCTCGAGTACCGCGGCTATGACTCCGCCGGCATTGCCGTCGCCGGTGGCCCCGCCGGCCTCCAGCTCCGCCGCGCCCCTGGCAAACTCCGCAACCTCGCCCATGACCTCGAAGCCCACCCCGTCGACGGCACCTTCGGCATCGGCCACACCCGCTGGGCCACCCACGGCCGCCCCACCGAAGAAAACGCGCACCCCCACCGCGACGGCACCGGCACCCTCGTGGTCGTGCACAACGGCATCGTCGAAAACCACCTCACCCCCAAGAACGCCCTGGTCGCCAAGGGCCACAAGT
>CAXTJC010000237.1:0-5731 GCA_964244225.1 uncultured Acidobacteriaceae bacterium | reverse complement strand
GGTACATGGCGAAGGTGAGATGACTGTGGACGGGGAGGTACTGGTAGCGCTCAGCCTCTTTGAAGACGATGGCTTCAAGGGTGGCGTTGCCGGCCTGGCTGACGATGGTTTGGAGCTTGTCGAGGGAGGCGGTGGGGATGTCTGAGGAAGAGACGACGTGGAGGCGAAAGGTGTTGCGGGGATTGCTCGCAAGCAGTGAGGCGATGGTTGCGCCGAGATGCTGCCAGAAGTTGCCGTCGATGGAGAAGAGGACGTGAATGGGCAAGGAAGCGTTTCCTATTCGCGGAAAGAGGATGACGGAGGTGTGCATTTCGGCATTAGGTTTAGTTTAAATCAATCCATGAGGAGTAGCCGCCGCTTGGTGCAGAAGGCATGTGTGCATCAGAGACAAGATGCAACGAAAGGAGAGTGCAGAATGACGAAGATCGGAAGGGGACAGGCGGTGCTGGCTGCGAGCGTGATGGCGCTGGGCAGCATGACGGCAGCGCAGGCGGCGACGTACTACGTGGACAGCAAGGCGGGATCAGATAGCGCGAGCGGCACGGCGGAGACGAGTGCGTGGCAGCACCTGAGCGCGGTGAACCGGTTTGCGGCGGGGAAGGGATTTCGCGCGGGTGACAGGATCCTGTTGAAGAGCGGCGGCCGCTGGGGCGAGCAGCTGGAGCTGACGGCGGCGGGGGCGGGAAACTCGGGTGCTGCGGGCAGTCCGGTGACGATCGGCAGCTATGGCCAGGGCGGCGATATGCCGACGATCGACGGCGCCGATGGTGTGAAGGGGTGGACGAGCGCGGGCGAGGGTGTGTACAAGGCGCAGGTGAAGGGGCCGGTGTACAAGGTGTTCGTGGATGGCGCGAACCGGGAGACGAAGGCGATGCTGGCGGCGCCGAACTATCTGGGACCGTATGCGGGTGGGCGCGTGTACGGCGTGGGCGATACGGTGAGCTTCAACCACATGATGTGGCAGGCGCTGCGCGAGACGCAGACGAGCTTCAAGATGGCGGACTGGCAGCACGTGGGTATGCTGCCGCCGGAGCAGCAGGATGCAGGTGCGAAGAATGTAGCGCGTATGCCGGGGATGTTCTTTTACGACGCTGCGGCGGGAACGCTCTATCTGCACATGGCGGACGGCGGCGATCCCTCGCAGCATGCGGTGCAGGCGAGCGTGCGTCGCTACGGGGTGATGCTGGGCGGGGTCAACCACGTGACGGTCACGGGACTGCGGGTGATCCATGCGGCTAAGGCGGGTGTGCTGGCGACGACCACGGCCGCGGGTGGAAACGAGTACGGGACGATCCAGAACACTGTGTTCTGGAACAATGCGGATGCGACGACGGATGCGGACAGCCGCGGTGAGGGCGCGATTTATGTGGTGGCGGCGCAGGATGCGGGCACGCCGAACGCGCTGCGGGGATGGGTTGTGGCGGATAACGCGGTGGGCCGGATCGATAGCGGGATGACGACGAACTACCAGCGCAGCGGGATCTATCTTTCAGGCACTGCGGGCGCTGCGGTGCGGAACAACTATGTGGCGACGACGGAGGCGCTGGGGATCTCGGTGACGACGGACGGCAAGGGACCGGCGTGCACCGATCCGGTGATCAGCGGAAATCTGCTGACGGACAACCAGGGCAACATACGGCTTTCGGGATGCGCGAAGGGTTTGATCGACAGCAATATCATTCGTAACTCTACCGGTTACGGAATCCAAACGGGCGGAAACTCGACGGCGCCGGTGGTGACGCATAACCTGATTCACGACCTGACGGTCTCAGCGACGAAGGCGCTCTATAACGGCGTGGATTGCAATGGCGGCGCGCCGGGCGGGACGCTGGCGTACAACTCGATCTCTGCGGTGTGGGCGGCGGAGGCTACGCTCGAGGTGGGGTGCGATCATTGGACTGTGCACGACAACTACTTCGACTCCAGCAAGAACGCGGGCAACGGTGGGCTGACGCTCTACATACGGCAGGAGGCGCTGCCGGGCATGCAGTTTCAGAACAATCATTACAACGTGAACGCTACGACGAATCACCAGTTCAACGTGGGCGCGGGGCAACCGGGCGGCAGTACATTCCATGATGTTGCGTGGTGGAAGGCGAATACCGAGCCGACGTCGAAGACGGGGGAAGAGGCTCCACGTGAGGCGGCGATTGCAAACAGTGGCGGTGGACGGCTGACGGGTTTGACGGCGGGGCAGGTGGATCGGCCTGTTGTAGAGAAGGCTGTTGGGCGAGCGGGAGCGCAGCAGGCTTTGCCAGTGACGCCGTTCCATGCGACGGGGGCGATGGCGGCTCTGGAGCGAGATGGTGGGGGGAAGTCGTAGAAGTGCGTGTTGCTTGCGGTGCGGTGCCGGCTGAAAGCGAATACAGGGGTCTCTCCACTCGCGTTGCTCGGTCGAGATGACGGCTTCTTTATAGGAAGGCAGAAGGCAGAAAGCAAAAAAGAAAGCAGAAAAGCAGAAAGTAAAAAAGAAGCAGAAAAGCAACAGCAAGAAAGAAAGCAGAAAAGCAACGACAACGGCAGATCCTACGGGATGACAATCAAAGACGGTTCTTCACGGAATGACA
Organism: uncultured Acidobacteriaceae bacterium; assembly: GCA_964244225.1. Classification (GTDB taxonomy): domain Bacteria; phylum Acidobacteriota; class Terriglobia; order Terriglobales; family Acidobacteriaceae; genus Edaphobacter. Next base: position 3,164 of record CAXTJC010000237.1, on the reverse strand, counting down.
ACCAAAGATGGTGTGCGGAGACCTAGTGAGTCGGCTGCGTGAGTTCTTCGTAGATGGCGAGGACCTCGGCGGCCATGCGGGTGGTGGTGAAGGGCTTGAGGTTCTCTCGGGCCTTTTGCTTTAAGGAGTTGCGAAGGTCTGGGTCGGTGAGGAGCTTTACGATCGCTTCGGCGAGGGCCGGGGGATTTTGCGGAGGGACGAGGAGGCCGAGATCGCCGTGGCCGAGGAGCTCGGGGATGCCGTCGACGTTGCTGGCGACGATGGCGCAGCCAGCCTGGCGGGCTTCGATGAGGGCGAGGCCAAAGGACTCGCGGCGTGAGGCGAGGACGAAGACGTCGGTGGCGAGGAGATGGCCGCGTGGGTCGGCCTGCATGCCTTCAAAGTGGATGTTTGCGGCGGCGGGGGAGGCGGCGGCCTGGGCCTCGAAGAGCAGGCGCTCGGGGCCTTCGCCGACGAGGTAGAGGTGTGCGCCGGGGATGGTGTGGAGGATAGTCTCGAAGGCGGTGATGAGCTCGGCGATGCCTTTGCGATGCATCATGCCGGCGACGGTGGTGATGGCCGGGTGATGAAGCTGGACAGGCATAGGTGTGGCGGGCAGGCGATGCGAGCCGATGAGGCCGTTGAGCACGACGCGGATGCGGGCACGCGGGACGCCGGCGGCGGCGATGGTGTGTGAGTCGGCGTTGCTGACGGCGAGGACGCGGGTGGGCAGATGCCGCAGGCCGATGGCGCGGTCGTGGATGTTATGGACGTGCGCGACGATCGGAATGCGGAGGAGCCTGGCCCAGGGCGCGATGAGCAGAAGGCCGCTGCGCATGTGGCAATGGATGATCTGCGGGCGGAAGGAGCGGAGGATGCGAAGCAGGGTGAAGGAGTTCAGGAGGGCGCGTGCGGCACCGGTCTGGCGGGCAAGGAAGACGCGGACGCTGAAGCGTTCGAGCAGCGGAATGTAGCCGCCGCGCTCGCAGGCGAAGGCAACGTCGTGCCCCGCCGCGGCCTGGGCGATGGCGAGATCGACGGCTACGTTGACGATGCCGTTGCCGCGGTCGGAGACGGTGTTGGCGAGGTGAAGGATGCGCATGCGGGAGCTGGTGAGTCTGACCTGCGAACAGGCTTGCGGGGTGTGAACCCGTAAGATAGGGGTGGAGAGAAGGGCGTAGAAAGCAAGAAGCGGAAAGCAAAAAAGAAGAACAGAAAGCAAGAAGCGGAAGACAAGGAACAGAAGCAAGAGAACAAGGAACAGAGACAAATAAACAAGAAACAAAGAACGGAAAACACGCACTTCAAGTTGCTTCGATCGCCTCAGTTTAGCGTATCCATGTGCTGTGCGAGGCGGCGCTTGCAGGAGGAGCGGCCGTGCCCGGTGTGGCGTTGTGACTTCGATTTTTTGGAGGAGAGAGACGGTTGTTTCGCATAGCACTGTTTCACGACAATCTGGCGCAGATGGGCGGAGCGGAGCGGGTGACGGAGGTGCTGCACAAGACGCTGCCCGGGGCGGATTTGTACTCGACGCTGGCGGTGACGGAGCGGCTCTCGCCGTATTTGCAGGCGGCCGCGGCGCGGACGACATGGATGCAGCGGCTGCCGAACAAGGCGAAGTTCTTTCGGCACTATTTTCTGTTGTACCCGCTGGCAGTGGAGACGGTGGACCTCGATGCGTATGACCTGGTGGTGACGAGCTGCTTTGGCTTTGCAAAGGGTGTGAAGCGCGGAAAGAAGGCGGTGCACGTGTGCTACTGCCATACACCGATGCGATGGGTGTGGCGGGCGGAGGACTACTTTGCGCAGGAGACGGTGGGTGTACTGAAGAGGCTGTTTTTAGGCGCGGCGCTGAAGCCGCTGAAGGCTTGGGAGATGCGCGCGGCGCGGCGGCCGGACTTCTACATTGCGAACTCGCGGGTGGTGCAGCAGCGGCTGCGCGATGCGTTCGGGATCGCGTCCGTGGTGATACCGCCGCCGATCGAGACGACGCGCTTTCATGCGAGTGAGGATGTGGGGGAGGCCTTCCTGATTTTGTCGCGGTTGGTGCCGTACAAGCGGCTGGACCTGGCGGTGCGGGCGGCGACGGAGATGGGTGTGCCGCTGCAGGTGATCGGCGGCGGGCCGGATCTGGAGCGGCTGCGCGGGATGGCGGGGCCGACGGTGGAGTTTCTGGGGCGGCAGAGCGATGCGGCCGTTACCGAGCTGGTGAGCCGATGCCGGGCGCTGCTGTTTCCGGGTGAAGAGGACTTTGGAATGGCGCCGCTGGAGGTGAATGCGGCGGGACGGCCCGTGATTGCGTACTTTGGCGGCGGCGCGATGGAGACGGTGATCGAGGGCGTGACTGGGATCTTCTTTCGGGAGCCGACGGTGGCCTCGCTGAAGGCGGCGATGGAGCGGTTTGAGGGGATGACGTGGGACTCGGCGGCGATCCAGGCGCATGCGCGCGGGTACGATACGGCGGAGTTTCAGCGGCGGGTGCGGGCGTTTCTGGCGGAGGCGACGGGCGGCCGTCTGCCGGCGATATCAACATGAACAATGAGGCGAAGCAGCAGGCGGTAGGGCGCGGGCAGGCTGCGCGACGGCCGGTGCGGGTGCTGCTGTTCGATCACACGGCGGAGCTGGGCGGCGGGGAGATTGCGCTGGCGGAGCTGGTACGGCGGTTTGACCGGACGCGAGTGGATCCGGTGGTGCTGCTGGGATCGCATGGGCCGCTTGAGGGCTTGCTGGAAGGGCAGGCGCCGGTACACCTGATGCTGCTCGACGAGAGCGTGGTGCATGCGCGGAAGGACTCGCTGGGGCTGGCCTCCGCGGGGAACCTGGGCGCGGTGCGTTCGAGCCTGAGTTATATACGGGGGCTGGCGCGGTTCATGGAGGAGCAGCGGATTGAGGTGCTGCATACGAACTCGCTGAAGGCGTCGCTGCTGGGCGGGATTGCTGGCCGGCTGAGCGGGGTGCGGGTGGTGTGGCATATTCGCGACCGCATCGCGGCAGACTACCTGCCGGCGAAGGTGGTGCTGCTGATGCGGCAGCTGGCGAAGGTGATTCCGCATTTTGTGATCGGCAACTCGCTGGCGACACTGGCGACGCTCGATCTGCCGAATACGCCGACGGCGGCGATCGCGTCCGGGGTGGATCTCTCGAAGTTTTTCTCGCCGGAGGACGGGGACCTAGAGATACATGGT
>CAXTJC010000236.1:0-5731 GCA_964244225.1 uncultured Acidobacteriaceae bacterium | reverse complement strand
CTACGTCCGGGCAGGCGACTTCGTCGTCAACCTCTTCCGCAATGCCGGCAACGCCGACGAGCTCGCCTTCGCCGTCGGCGCCCTCTCGCACTACATCGGCGACTCCATCGGACACAGCACCGCCACGAACCTCGCCGTTCCCGTCGAGTTCCCCAAGCTTCGCGCCCGCTACGGCAGCTCCGTCAGCTACGCCGAAGGTGAGCGCCAGCACGTTCAGACCGAGTTCGCCTTCGACATCAACGAAATCGCGCATCACCGTCTCGCGCCCGTCCACTACCTCCGCCACGTCGGCCTGGAGGTTCCCACCAAACAGGTTGCTCTCGCCTTCTACCAGACCTACGGCCTCTCGGAGGACTTCACCGCCGGCCGCGGCCGCCGCATTAACGTCCGCGGCTATCGCTTCGCCGTCCGCAACTTCATCCCACGCATCGCCTACGCGGTCACACTCCTCCATCGCGCGCACGAACCCGCCGACCAGCCCGGCCCCGAACTCGCCGCGCTCGAGCGCGACCTCGCCACCGTCGCCGCGGAGAATGATTGGGATCACTACCGCAAGAAGCCCGGCATCGGAACCTATTCGCTCGCCGGCCTGCTCTGGGTCCTGCCCAAGGTCGGACCGATCAAGCTCGCCGCCGTCAAAGGCCCCACAGCCGCCACCGAAGAGCAATACATCCACAGCGTCACGCAGTCCATCGACTCTCTCCACACCACGCTCGCCCGCTTCACGCCGCCACCGACCACACGGGAGACAGCCAAAACCGCCGCCGCCGCCGACACCCACTCCGAGCCCCGCCCGCAGGCCGCCCCTCTTCCGCAGCGCCCGGGCAGCAGCCAGGATGTGCCGCGCGACTCCCGCGACAGTCACGGGAACTTGGACCCGCGCCACCCGCTGCCCAACCGCGACCTCGACACCGGTGTCACCGTCAAGCCCGGCGGCTACCCTCTCACCGACTCCACCTACGCCGCGCTTCTCCACCGCATCGCCGCCACGCCCACCCAGCCCATCCCGCCCGGCATCAAGGACGACATCCTCGCCTACTACGCCGATCTCAGCGCGCCCTTTACCACCAAGAAAAAACCCGCAGCCTGGGCCGACGTTCAAAAAGATCTGGCAACGTTACAAAACATCCCAACCAGCACCGAACCCGTCCCCTTCACCACCTACGGCGACGACACGAGCGTGCAGTAGCCGCTTCCAACACGTCAGCTCTGTAGAAAGCGATCACGAACGGCAACTTGGCCACCCTTGGAGATGGTAGCTATGAAAGGAGGCTGCTCCAGTGCGTGAGTGCGGCGCATCTGCGGAAGCGCGATGCGCAGAGCAGCCGCCATCTCAACCCCACTCAAATTGTTGCTTGTAAAACAAAACATTGCGATCCGTGCAGTCTGCACAGCGGCGCGTTCCAAAGGGCGAAATCTTATTCGACCGTCGGTAGTGAGCAGGCACCAGCCGCGATCCTGCAGTAAGGGCAGCCAGTCAGCATCAGCAGTGCCGGGCGCAAAATGCGCGCCAAACCGTTCTACACGGACGCCGGCCTCTAAGAAGAGATTGAGGACTCGCTGATTATTGTGATGGTTCTCGTCAAGGAAGAGGATGAACTCAGGCTGCATGGACGGGCGAGTACTCCCAACGGATAGCCTCCTCGATTATGTTTGCGCTTACTCCATACTCCGCCGCCAGATCCGCCAGGCTCTCCCGCTGATTGAACCGTCCGGCGATGACTTCGGTAGCAATACCGGTCCCGGCAAGAACAGATCGCCCAAAGGCTACCGCAGGTTGAATCGTGATGCTCTGTGGCTCATCAGGCTGATCTGCCTGCACAAACGGAAAGAAAATGGGATGACGATCGTGACTCCACTTGATCCTCGATAGATAAAGGCTGACCATCTGGTGTATCTCAGTCTGGCCGCCCCGGCTGAGGTTAATCAGACCCGCATCGGACTTAAAGAAAAGGTCGAGTCCATCCGTGGCAAAGTCGATATCAAGAAGCGGGTGCGCGGATGGTAAGTGAAGCTGTACATAGGCCAGCGCCTTGCGAACTCGCTGCAAAGGCACCTCATGCCGAAGGCGCATTGCCTTCAGGACATGCAGCTCCAAGAGCTGCACATACGAGAGTGCACGAACGGCTGTCCCGCCGGGAATCGTCTCCGGAGAACCGCCCACCACCTCCGCCCAGCGGCGCACAGTGGCAGAGTTCAGCCGCAGATAGTGGCCTGCATCGCGGAACGCATAGGCCGGCGACTCTTCAAGGGGTGTATAGGTTCGCATTGCTTTTCAAGTTTAGCGGAACTCCTACTTTTTCGAGACACGCCTTTTCACCCAAATAGCGTCGGCCTCCGCGGCATCTCGATCCCCAGATGCTCGTACGCCAGCCGTGTCGCCACCCGTCCACGCGGCGTCCTATCCAGAAACCCGATCTGGATCAGAAACGGCTCGTAGACCTCTTCAAGCGCGTCCTGCTCCTCGGCCAGCGCCGCCGCCAGCGTGTTCAGCCCCACCGGGCCGCCGTCGTACTTCTCGATGATCGTCCGCAGCAGCCGCCGGTCCAGCTCATCGAAGCCATGCGCGTCCACCTCCAGCAGCTTCAGCGCGGCCTCTGCCGTCGGCCGGTCAATCACGCCCGCGGCCCGCACCTGCGCGTAGTCCCGCACCCGCCGCAGCAGCCGGTTGGCGATGCGCGGCGTCCCCCGGCTGCGCATCGCGATCTCCGCCGCACCATCACGATCGATCGCCACCCCCATCACCTCCGCCGACCGCTCCACCACAAACCGCAGCTCGTCCTCGGTATAGAACTCCAGCCGCAGCAGGATGCCGAACCGGCTCCGCAGCGGCGAGCTCAGCAGCCCCGGCCGCGTCGTCGCCGCCACAAACGTAAACGGCTTAATGTCCATCACGTGCGTGCGCGCCGCCGGCCCCTGCCCGATCATGATGTCCAGCTTGTAGTCCTCAAGCGCCGTGTACAGCTTCTCTTCAAGCACCGGTTGCAGCCGATGAATCTCATCCAGGAACAGCACCTGCCGCTCGCGCACGTTCGTCAGGATCGCCGTCAGATCGCCCTGAATCTGCAGCGCCGGCCCGCTCGTCTGTTGAAATCCCACGCCCAGTTCATTGGCGATAATCGTCGCGAGCGTCGTCTTACCCAGCCCCGGAGGCCCGAACAGCAGCACATGGTCGAGCGCCTCGCCACGGTTCCTCGCCGCCTCGAGCGCAATCGCCAGCTGCTCCTTCGCGCGCTCCTGCCCGATAAACTCCCGCAGATGATGCGGCCGCAGCTTCAACTCAAAGACAGCATCATCCTCCACGCGCCCAGCCGACACCAGGCGCTCCGCCTCGCCAGCAGCCTGTCTTTTTGCGCGTGTCGTTTCTGGCTGGGCCATAGACGATGATGGTAGAACACGTGTGGCGTGCCACGCCAAAATGCTCAAAGCCATCTTCTGAACCTTTTCATCGTTTTTAGCTGTTGACTCAGTAAAGGCCCGCAAACAGCGGGCCTTCACCTTTCTTGAAGAGAGCGCTTAACTCTGTCGTTCCATCACCCGCACCACCGGATTCGCAATCGTGTCCTGCCACGGATCGATCACGATCTTGGTCACCCCCGGCGCCTTCTCCTGCCATAACTTGTAAAACTCCGGCGCCTGCTGGATCCCAATCATGTGCGAGATCATAAATGTAGGATCAATCTTCTTGTCCTCGATCGACTGTAGCAGCGGCTGCAGATAGTTGTGCATGTGCGTCTGCCCCATGGCCATGTGAATCCCTTTGCCGAACGCCGCGCCGAAGTTCACCTTGTCCAGCACGCCGCCATACACACCCGGGATCGACAGCGTCCCGCCCTTGCGGATCGCCATAAAGGCCTGCCGCAGCACAAACGGCCGGTCGGTCTCGAGCATCAGCGCTTGCTTCACCTTGTCATACATGCCGACGACAGTAGACGAGTGCGCCTCCATGCCGACCGCATCGATGCAGCAGTCCGGGCCAACTCCGCCCGTAAGATCGCGCAGCGCCTCGACGATGATCACGTCATCGTCGCTGTAGTCGATCGTCGTCGCGCCGACCTGCCGGGCCAAAGCCAGCCGCTCCGGAAAGCGATCGATCGCAAACACCTTGCCCGCGCCCAGCATGTAGGCGCTCGCAATCGCAAACAAGCCCACCGGCCCGCATCCCCAGACCGCAACGTTATCGCCCGGCGAGATGTTGCAGTTCTGCGCTCCCATAAATCCTGTCGGGTAGATATCCGAAAGAAACAGCACGCTCTCATCCGGCAGATCGTTCTCAATCTTGATCGGCCCCACATCCGCAAACGGCACGCGCGCATACTGCGCCTGCCCGCCGGCATAGCCGCCATAAATATGCGAGTACCCAAACAGCGCGGAGCCCGAGTAGCCGTACATCTGCTCCGCTACATGCGCGTTCGGGTTTGAGTTATCGCACAGGCTCCATAGCTTGTCCTTGCAGAAGAAGCAGTTGCCGCAGGCGATCGTAAACGGCACCACCACGCGATCGCCGCGCTTCAGCTTCTTTACCTCGCTCCCTACCTCTTCCACGATCCCCATAAACTCGTGGCCCAGAATGTCGCCGGCCTCCATCGTCGGAATGTAGCCGTCATACAGGTGAATATCGCTGCCGCAGATCGCCGTCTTCGTGATCCGGATAATCGCATCCTGCGGATTGATGATCTCCGGATCCTTCACCTCATGCACCTCGATCGAGTGCGTTCCCATCCAGCAGACAGCCTTCATACCCTTCTCCTCAACTCCCCCGGCGCAACGCGCCAGTCTCTGGATCTTTCGCTCTTGAACTCCCGCCGTCTCACCCACGGAAGCAACTCGTCTATCCCTGGTTGCTGCTTCCCGGCGGCGTAGGATTGTTCTCGCCCAGCATCCATTCCTTGATGCCTCCACTCACCCCGCGTGGCCCATGCGGCTGCCCGGCGACAGTGGGAATCTCACCGGCCTCCACCATCTCCTTGAAGTGCCGAAGGTCTTCAATCACGATCTGCTTCGGTCCTCGCTTGGCCGTTGCCGCCGCTGCGTTGCCGAGCAGTCCGCCCGGCACCTTCTGCTTCTGGATCAGCGTGACGATCGTCCCGCGTCCATTTTCGGCGGGCACAAACGTCACCACGCCCTCCTGCTCCACGCCCTCGGTCATCGACTTCCAGCCAATGCGCTGCCCGGGATTATCGCGCTCGATCTGCGAGTCAAACTCCACGCGCTTGCCATCCGCGTCCTCCGGATTGCCCATTACCCAGTGGCTCTTTCCCGCGCCCAGATCTTTCACCGAAACCACGTACTCCTGCCATCGCGGAAACGCCTCGACATCGCGCCACAACGTGTAGAGCGTCTGCGGGTCAGCAGCGATCGTCTGCACCGCATGCGCAGTCACATAGCCGTCTTCTGTCTTCTGCGGCAGCGGCTTGTACACGGCGCCTGCCGCGATCAGCAATACGCTCTTCAACTTCGCTGCATCCGTCGGAATCGTCTCGGTTGCCATTTATCCTCCACCTTCTGTCGACGCTTACACGTCGCGCAGTCAGTGGATGGGATGGTCCGCACCCCGCGCGCGTAGCTCCCTCGCCATCCCGCCCGGCGGGATTTCCCGATCTACTTTCATCTCACACCCGGAAGCGCTGTGGCTGATGAAAACTAACGAGCCCCGGTTAGGCGTATGGGTTCGAGAATCACCTCGATGTTGAGGTGGCGTGTGCTGCCCGGGATGTCGAGCGAGCCGACC
>CAXTJC010000235.1:0-5732 GCA_964244225.1 uncultured Acidobacteriaceae bacterium | reverse complement strand
CACCCCCGGTGCCCCATCCATGGCGCAGTCTCCTCGCGACATGGGTGGGAACGTAGACTCTCGGCCCGCCACTCCCTTGGGCAGCACTCACCCCGCAGCTCCGCCGCGCACCGCCGCCCTTCCCCACGACAATCCCGGCTCCCAGGTCGGCGCCTCGAGCGCCCCCGCAACCGTCCTTCCCCGCACCCCGTCGCACGTCGACGCCGAACCCTCCGGCGTCTTCGCCGGCTCAGCCGCTAGCACCCCCATCACTGCCACCCCCGCCACCGCCGTCCCCCAGATCACCATCGATGACTTCACCAAAGTCGAGCTCCGCGTAGCGAAGATCCTCATCGCCGAACGCATCCCCAAGGCCGATAAGCTTCTCCGCCTCGAAGTCGATCTCGGTCCCGAGCTCGGCCAGCGTCAGATCCTCTCCGGCATCGCCGAGTGGTACACCCCCGAAGACCTCGTCGGCCGCAAGATCGTCGTCATCACCAACCTCGCCCCCCGCAAGATGCGCGGCCTCGAGTCTCACGGCATGCTCCTCGCCGCCTCCCACGGCGACAACGGCAAACCCGTCCTCGCCACCTTCGCCGAAGAGATCGAGGTCGGCGCCCGCCTCAAATAACCCGACACTGCTCTTCACCCGCGACTTCTTCAAAGCGTATGACCGCCTCTCCCGCCTCTGCCTTTGCTGTTCTTTCTTCCATTCCGAGCTCCGCGAGGAACCCGCTTCTCAACCACCACACCCGAACCGCCACCCCGAAGGGCGGGTGCCCAATTCATGACAGCATCCTCGTCATGAGTGGGCCATCGGCCGCAGGCCGACCCCAACCCCTCCTCTGTTCTCTAACCCTCACCCGCCTCAAATAGCTTCGCCTCTGCTTCTGCCTTTGCTGTTCTTTCTTCCATTCCGAGCTCCGCGAGGAACCTGCTTTTCAATCACCGCACCCCAACCGCCACCCCGAAGGGCGGGTGCCCCATTCATGACGGCATTATCGTCATGAGTGGGCCATCGGCCGCAGGCCGACCCCAACCCCTGGCGCAACTCCCTCACTCCATCCACTAAAATCAATCCCAACGCACCACTGTTTAGAGAAGTGTTCCCATTGATCGAGAAATGTCATCTCGACCGAAGCAAAACGGCCTCTTCGTTTTGTGAAGCGGAGAGACCTGCAGTTCGCGCACCGGCCAAACACGTTTTAGGAAAGGTACCCTCGAACCCGTTTCTCCTACTACTTTCAAGACTTTAGACCGGAAGTACGGGGCCAGGCAGTACCACCGCATCCATGCTCATCGACTCGCACGCCCATCTCGATCTCTTCGACGACGCCGATCGCGACGCCGTCCTCCGCCGCGCCCACGCTGCCGGCGTCGACACCGTCCTCGCCATCGGCATCGGCGATGGCCCCGCCACCATGCACCGCGCGCGCGATCTCGCCCACGCCGCCAACCCCAACCCTGCCCACCCTCGCCTCTTCGCCACCGCCGGCATCCACCCCGACGAGGCCGCGAACGCGGACGCGCAGGCACTGGATCGCCTGGAGGCCCTGCTCGCTGACCCGCTGGTGCTGGCCTGCGGCGAGATCGGCCTTGACTACTACCACGTCGAGAACCCAGATCCCGCAGTCCAGCAGGCCGCCTTCCTCGCTCAGCTGCAGCACGCCGCCGCAGCCCGCAAGCCCATCATCCTGCACTGCCGCACCTCCGAGCTCGCCACCCCGGCAGCCAAGGCAAGGTTCGGCCCCGCGGACGCCTGGGAGGACCTGCTGATGCTCCTTGAGGAGCACTGGCAGCCCACCAACCTGCCCGGCATCATGCACTGCTTTTCGGGCACTCCGGAGCAGGCGCATCGCTCCATCAAGCTCGGCTTCTACATCTCCTTCGCCGGCAATCTCACCTATCCCGCTGCGAAGTCCATCCGCGAGGCGGCCCGTCTCGCGCCCGCCGATCGCATCCTGGTCGAGACCGACTCGCCCTTCCTCGCGCCCATTCCGCATCGCGGCCAGCGTAACGAACCGGCGCTCGTCCGGCACACGGCGGAAGCCCTGGCCGAGCTTCGCGGCATCTCATGGATGGATCTGGCGGCGCAGACCTCTGCGAACTTCTATGCACTCTTCCCTGCCGCCGGGAATACAACAGACTTACACTCACTTGAGAAGGACAAGAAACCATGGCAGCCGAGAACAGCTTCGATGTCGTCAGCAAAGTAGATCTGCAAGAGGTAAAGAATGCTGTGGACCAGGCCACCAAAGAGGTCAACGCGCGCTTCGATCTCAAGAACTCCAAGTCCACCATCGTCGTCGAAGGCAACGACGCCATCCAGCTCGCCAGCCAGGACGAGTACACCCTCAAGGCCGTCATCGAGATTCTCGGTCAGAAGCTCGTCAAGCGCAGCGTGTCACTCAAGAATCTTGAGTACGGCAAGCTCGAGCCCGCGTCGAACTCCTCGGTCCGCCAGAAGATCACGCTGCAACAGGGCATTCCGTCCGACAAGGCCAAGCAGATCGTGGCGCTGATCAAGGAATCGAAGAAGAAGGCGCAGGCCTCCATTCAGGGAGACACCGTTCGCGTGGTCTCGAAGGAGCGCGACGTTCTGCAGGAGATCATCGCGCTGCTGCGCGGCAAAGACCTCGGCGTCGACCTGCAGTTCACCAACATGCGCTCCAACTAATCTCCTACGTGGCTCGCGCATCGACGCCCCTTGCAACCTCTTCGTTTATCGACGCGGTGCTTTGTCCAACGCGAGATTTCTGCGGTTCTTTGCGTGTCTCGAACGCCCCAGCGGGATGTCCGATCCTCTCTGAACCGTTGAAAGCAAACTGATACTCTCACTGATAGGTGAGTACCCTCTCCATCTCGAACGCCAAAGAGGTCTTTGATCTGCTTCGGCCCGACTTGATCGCGATCGAGCAGGAGTTCGCCGAACAGGCCGTCTCTGATGTACAGGTAGTCACCGAGATTGCCACCTATCTGATATCCGGCGGCGGCAAACGCATCCGTCCCATGCTTCTTCTGCTCTCCGCCAAGGCACTCGGATCGGAGTCAGAGAGCCGCATACGCCTTGGTGCTGTCGTCGAGATGCTGCATACTGCGACGCTGGTTCACGACGACATCATCGACGAAGCCGACACGCGCCGCGGCCGGCCTTCCTCAAACGCCACCTGGGGCAACGCCAAGTGCGTCCTCGCGGGCGACTGGCTTTACATGCAGGCCTTCTCCGCGGCTTTGGCCGAGCGCAACTTCCGCGTGCTCGATCTGCTCATCTCCCTTACGCAGCAGATGGTCGAAGGCGAGCTGCTGCAAATGGAGAAGCTCGGCCATCTCATCAACGAGGAAGAGTACTTCGACCTGATCTTCCGCAAGACTGCCTGCCTCTTCAAAGTCTCCATGCAGCTGGGTGCAGCCATCACGCCCGGCACCGACGATATCGAGCCGCAGATGGGCGAGTACGGCCGCAATCTCGGCCTCGCCTTCCAGATCGTCGATGACGTGCTTGACCTTACCTCGATGGAAGGCGTCCTCGGCAAGCCAGTGGCCAGCGATCTCCGCGAGGGCAAGGCCACACTTGCCGTTATTCACGCGCTTGAGCGCGGCACCGGAGCCGATCGCGAGGCGATCCGCAAAGTCCTCGCCGACCGCAGCTTTGATCATGTTACCCACGCCCAGATCCTTGAGATCCTGGAGCGCCACGGGTCGATCGAGTATGCGATGGATACCGCCTGCGCCTACGCCGAAGCCGCCCGCCTTTCCATAGCGGATCTACCCGACTCGGACGCCCGCCGGGCTCTCCTCTGGATGCCGGGATTTGTAACCTCCCGCGACCGTTAATCTAACGAGCGATATCCGTTAGAGCCCGCAATGATCGTAAGTACGGGCGTACTCAAGCTGCTTCATTCTCCGCCTTCTCTTTCTTCACGAATCCATTCCAGCTTTTTGATCTCCCACGCGACACCCTCGTGCCTATCCCTCAACAGCTTTTCCGCAAACCTCTGAAGATCCATCCCTGGCTCAATCATGGCTGAATCCTACTCCTCTTCTTCCTTCTCCTCTGAGTCCTGCACGTCGACATCAAGCTCAATATCCGTTGCCACCATCGCTCCCCCTGGCCGTGCCGTAAGCACCTGCAGCCGCCCCTCCGCCGCATCCAGCTCCTGCCGGCAAGCCGCCGTCAGCCGCATTCCCTCTTCAAACAGGCGCACCGAGTCGTCGAGCGCCAGCTCACCCTGTTCCAGCCGCTGCACCACGCTCTCAAGCGCAGCCATCTGCTCCTCAAATGTAGGCATACTCCTCTATCTCACCCCGCCCGGCGACGGCAGCAGGCTGTCCAAAACCTGCGCTGCCGCGGCATACTTTCCGAACGGCGCACTGACCTGGACACCCTGCACGTCACCCCGAACCCGGGCCACCATCTCCTGCGCGATCAGCACCCCTTCAGCCCGCGCCGCCTCGGGCGAGGCAGAGCGCGTCATGCGCTCGATCACCTCATCCGGCATGCTCACTTTCAAATCCTTCTTCATAAACTCGGCATTCTTCGCGCTCGTCAATGGCCAGATCCCCGCGATCACTGGAATGCGGAATCCCTCGATGCGCCGCAGAAACTGCTCCAGCAGCCGCAGATCGAAGACCGGCTGCGTGATGCAGAACTCCGCCCCCGCCTCTACCTTATGCTCGAAGCGCCGCACCTCTTCATCGATATCGGCCACACCCGGATTTGCAGCAACGGAGATCGTAAAACCCGTTGAGCCCACAATCGGATTCTTCCCGATATCCAAGCCGTAGTTCAGGCCGCGCACTATCCGCGTCAGCCCGATCGCGTCCACATCAAATACCGCCGTCGCGTTCGGGTAGTTGCCCAGCTTCGGCGGATCGCCCGTAAGGCACAGAATATTCTTCAGCCCCATCGAGGCCGCGCCCAGCAAATCGCTTTGAATGCTGAGAATATTCCGGTCGCGGCAGGTGTAGTGCAGCACCGTCTCAATGCCGACCTGCTGCTGGATCTGCACACACAGGCTCTGCGCACTCATGCGGGCACTCGCACGTGGAGAATCCGGCACGTTGATCGCATGAACGCCAAGCTGGTGCAGATATGCCGCACCCTCAACCTCGCGGCTCGAATCGATCCCGCGTGGCGGAACAATCTCGACCAGCGTACAGAACTCACCCGCCGCAATCATCGCACCGATACGGGAACGATCCCCTAGCGCCGGCGGCTCAGTCTTCGTCACATCCCCTGCTGCCAGGTCGCCCGCCTCCGCACCCTCTGCCTGCGCTTCCATCGCCCGCAGCGCTCCACGCATCGCGCGTATGTGGCTCGGCGTCGTTCCGCAGCAGCCGCCTATCAGGCTCGCGCCGGCTTTCATAAACTTCCGCGCATAGCTCGCCATGTACTCCGGCGACGTCATGTAAATCGACCGCCCATCGACTGAGCGCGGCATGCCCGCGTTCGGCATCGCAGCCAGCGGCAGCGACACCACCTTCCGCATGCGCTCGATCACGCTAAGCACGATCGCCGGACCCGAGCTGCAGTTGCATCCGATCGCATCCGCACCCCACGCCTGCATGCGCTCCGCCGCCGTCTCGGCCGTCTCACCCTCCAGGCACCGGCCGTCTTCATCGACCGTCAGCAGAACGATCAACGGCAGCTCCGGCGCCTCTGTCTTGGCCGCTAGGATCACCTGCTCCGCCTCGTCAAGCGAAGCGATCGTCTCCGCGATCAACACATCCGCGCCAACTCCGGGACCACCTTC
>CAXTJC010000234.1:0-5734 GCA_964244225.1 uncultured Acidobacteriaceae bacterium | reverse complement strand
CACCATGACCTCGCCGAAGTCGAACTCCTCCTCGTGGGCGTGCGCGGGTGCGGCCGGGGGGTGGGGGGGGGGGGGGGGGGGGGTGGGGGGGGGGGGGGGGGGGGGGGGGTGGGGGTGGGGGCTGGGATTGGATTTGCGGGGCCGGCGCCAAAGGCGAACTGCAGGCTGGCGAGAGACTGCTGCTTGAGCCCGCTTACCGGCGAGGGATCGTAGCTGCTGTCGAGCAGGCCGTAGGCGTCTTCGCCGTTGAGGGCCCAGTAGGTCCAGTTGAGCGAGGGGTCGGAGCCGAGGAACTGGATGAGGGACTGGAAGTACTGGCCCTGGGAGCCGGGAGAGTTGTTCTGGAGATCGGAGGCGCTGTTGGTGGTGCCGAACTCGCCGAGCCAGATGGGCGCGATGCCGTTCTGGCTGATGTAGCCCCAGTGGTTGAGCCAAACGGAGTAGAGGGTGGAGTAGCTGGTGCTGCCGTTGAACCACCACTGCCGGTACTCGCGGGGGCCGTACTCATGGGGCGAGTAGACGAGCTGATTGGGCAGGGAGAGCTGGACGGGTGAGCTCTGGACGCCTTCGAGGTTGCCGCCCCACCAGGTGTAGTCGTTGTTGTAGGCGTCGGTGCCTTCGACGAAGACGAGCAGGCTGGGGTTGACGGCGAGCACAGCGTTGCCGGCGCGGGCGGCGGCGAGATGCCAGTCGTTGGCGCCGCCGCAGTCCCAGCAGGCGCCGCCCTGGGTTGCGTTGTGGGGCTCATTGCGGAGATCCACGCCGATCACGGTAGGGTTGCCGGCGTAGCGGGTGGCGAGGGTCGTCCAGTCGTTGAGCCAGGCGGTCTCGGGGTACTGGCCGGTGAACCAGAGGCCGCTCGCTTCGGCGGAGTCGCCGGCCTCGGAACGGTGGTTATCGAGGATGACGCGAAGGTTGAGGGTGCCGGCGACGGCGACGATCTTGTCGAGGATCTGGAGCGAGTTGAGACCTTGCAGGTCGGCGTTGATGCCGTTCGCGAAGCTTATGGCGGAGGGGATGGTGGGCTGCTCGACCATCTGGTTTGAGAGCGGGATGCGGATGGTGTTGTAGCCCTGGGCCTGGATGGTCTGGAGGATGGATCTGTAGTCCTGGGAGGTGAGGCCGCCGGGGACGGCGCGAGTGGTCTCAAAGCCATACCAGTTGATGCCGGCGATGCGGACGACCTGGTTGTTGGCGTCGAGGACGTGATTGCCGGAGGTGTGCCAAAAGCCGGAGCCCTGGGCGTGGACGGTGGGGGTGAGGGTGGCGAGAAGGAGGGCGGCAGAGAGATACGGCAAGGTACGGCAAAGGGAGAGGCTGCTCATCGATACACTCCGCTTCAAAAGGGTGCGGGCGGGCAGCACACAGTTTGCCTCGCCGGGTGAACGGACGGTGCCTGCTCCTTGGGAGTCCTGGGAACCTGGGGATTCGGGAATCCTGGGGAATCCAGGAAAGAGGAGGCGAGAACGGACCGAGACCGGGAGGCTTTCTTCGAGCAGAGATGTGCCGTGCGACAGGGAGACAGGAGTTTGCGGAAGCGAGAGGCTACGACCCTGACGAAGCTCGAGCTTCTGCCGGGAGGATGTCCAGAGTCTACGGGTCTATGCGCGGCGCGTACGCGGAAGGAGGCGATCGGATGCTACAACGTCTGTGGACTGGCGGATGGGGGTGGGGGATGGTAACGCGGGCCGGTGAAGGCACCTTTGCCACGGGCAGGGGGCGCCAGGCGAGTTAAAGCATTTCTCCTGATGCTATGGCGTTGCTCAAGTGAAAGGGAGGCCATTCTCTTTGAGAGAAAATGGCACGATTGGGAGTGGCTTCCTTTACACCCTCAGGAAAAATGCGTTAGCGCAGGCTGCCTACAAGTCGATTGCCGTTGGGGACGGTGATGCAGGAGCTTGCCTTTGATGCCTTCCAGGCCGGGGCGGAGGCGAAGTCGACCGCGGTGACGGAGACGCTCTCTATGGTGACGGCGTGGGCAAGCCAGAGATCCGCGATGAGGACGCCGGGGGTGTCTCCGCTGCCGACGACGTGGAAGGATTGGGTGGGCTGGGTGGAGCTGCTGAGCGAGGCGGGCTGTGCGCCGTGGGTGGCGGCAAGGCCGCAAAGGATGATCTCCGCGCCGCGGATGGGGCGGCCATCGGGATCTTCGAGGCGCAGGTGAACGCCGGCGCGATCGCGCTTTGAAGCCTGGCCGGGCACGAGGAGGGTGACGCCGCCGGTGAAACGAGGCTGGGCGTAGAGGGTGACCGGGCAGTTGACGCTCTGCGGATCGGAGTGGAGCAGGATCTGAGGGGCGGCGGCTGAGACCTGGATCGCGGTGAAGGAAACGGCGCCGGCTAGGAGGAGAAGCGGACGGATAACGATGGGTGGCATGGGTGGCCTCGTGGTCGGAGGTTGGGTCCGGGATGGTGGTTGGACGGGAGAAGCTAGCGAAGTACTTGAGTCAACTGAAATCTCCAGGCCGGTCCGAACAAAAAGCAGGTTCCTCGCGTTGCTCGGAATGGAAGAAAGAAAAGCAAAGACAGAGAACAGCAAAGAACTTGTTCAGCGTCGCCCTAGACCTTGGGTTGCCAGCCTTTGGCGTAGCTGGCGCGTTTGGTCATGGCGGCGGCCTCGTTGTCGTTGAGGATGGCGGCGGTGGCGGGGTTGAGGGTAAGGGAGCGCTGGGTGAAGTAGGCGATGTTGGCGAGCTGGAGCTGGGTGACGGCGACGTTGCCCTGGGCGACGGGCTGGTTGAGTTTGGCCTGGCCGCGGACTGCGGCGATGAGGTTGGCGAAGTGGGCGTCGGTCATGGAGTCGGCGCCGACGAGATCGGTGGAGCTGGTGGCGGGCTTGGAGGGGACGCGATAGTTGCCGGTCATTTTGTCCTTGAGGTCGTAGATCTCGTAGCCGTCGCGGTCGATGATGACCGTGCCCTCGGTGCCGTGGACGGCGGTGCCGCGCTCGCGGTTGTAGGTTTTCTTGCCGGTAATGCAGTCGCCCTTCCAGGTGAGGAGTTTGTCGGGGTATTCGAAGGAGACGTCGAGGGTGTCGTAGAACTGCCAGTCGTCCTTGGCGGCGTAGCGGCCGCCGGCGGCGACGATGCGGGTGGGGTTTTCGACGTCGAGGGCCCAGCGGGCGACGTCAACCTCATGGGTGCCGTTGTTGAGGGCTTCGCCGGTGCCCCAGCTCTTCTCCCAGTGCCAGTTATAGGGATGGACGTTGTCTTTCAAGTCCTGGCGCGGGGCGGGGCCCTGCCAGAGATCCCAATCGAAGGTGGCGGGGACGGGGATGACCTTGCCGACGCCGATGGGTTTGCGGCGGTTGGTGTACCAGGTCTCGGCCCAATAGGCGCGGCCGATTGCGCCGGAGTGGATCTTGTTGACGATCTCGATGGTGTGCGGCGACGACCGCTGCTGCGATCCCATCTGGCAGAGCCTGCCGGTCTTCTTTTGGGCCTCGACGAGCCAGAGGCCTTCCTGCGGGTTGTAGGAGCAGGGCTTTTCGACATAGACGTGCTTGCCGGCGTCGAGGCCGAGGATGGCCATGGGCGCGTGCCAGTGGTCGGGGGTGGCGATGGTAATCACATCGACATCTTTGGCGGCGAGGACTTTGCGGAAGTCCTTTTCGGGCGTGGGGGCATCGCCCATGGATTTGGCGGCAGCGCCCGAGAACTTCTCGAGGATGGTGGCGTCGACGTCACAGACGTGGGTGATGCGGGCGTCCTTCTTGTTGGCCTGGAGCGAGGAGAGATGGGCGTAGGCGCGGCTGTTGAGGCCGATGACGGCGAAGTGGACGCGGTCGTTGGCGCCGGCGATCTGGGCGTAGGACTTGGCGGTCATGGGGGCCGTTGAGGCGATGGCGAGACCGGCGGCGGTGACGGCGGCCTGGCCTACGAAGGTGCGTCGAGAGAGCATCGGATCTCCTGGTGCGGGTGAGGTCGGGTTCGTGCGGGAATGGTACGCCGGGGGAGGTGCGGCGGACAACTGGGAGGGCTGAGGGGGCGAGATTGCAGCGGGACGCGCGAGAATGGACGATATGGACTCTGTGCGGATGGATAAATGGCTGTGGGCTGGTCGGTTCTTCAAGACGCGGGCGCTGGCGTCGAAGGCGTGTGAGCTGGGACGGATCGACTCGAACGGGGTGACGGCAAAGGCGGCGCGCGATGTGAAGGTCGGCGATACGCTGCGGGTGAAGAATGAGGGCGGCGAGTTTGTTGTAGAGGTGCTGGCGCTCGACGATGTGCGCGGGCCGGCGGCGAAGGCGCAGGCGCTCTATGCGGAGACCGAGGCGAGCAAGGAGATGCGGCTGAAGGTGGCGGCGGAGCGCAAGGCGGCGATGCAGTTTGAGGTGTTGCCGATGGCGAAGCCGATGGGGCGGGATCGGCGGGTGTTGAATCGGTTTCGCGGGCGGGGGTGAGGGGCAATCTGCTTGACACGCTGCGCTACGGGCACGTAGGTTCGCCTCCTACGTTATGGCGCATCACGCCGCGACAGCCAGGAGGACTTGGGGAAGGTCTGATCCAGTCAAAGAACTTTATCTTTCGGAGAAGTTTTAAGCCGGTCCGAACAAGAAGCAGGTTCCTCGTGTTGCTCGGAATGGAAGAAAGAAAGGCAAAGGACTTGTTCAGAGTCTTCCTCAGTGGCCGCTCCGCTTCGGTCGAGATGACGGTATCCGCTGAGGGAAGGATTTGTTTGTCGGCACGCGCGGACGTGAGTGGGGCCGAGCGAAGGGAGCTTCAAGGAGGTGGCGATGCGGGCGAGTGAGACGGCGAAGGCGGTGCTGACGGACAGCCACTTCTGGATCCCGGTGGTGGTGCTGCTGGGTGGCGTGGTGTTGCTGGTGGTGCTGCATTGAGCCGCGCAGGGCTGAAGGTGATGGCGCCGGCCCTGAAGGTAGTGGCGCCGCCGCATGCGGAGCGGGCGGGTGAGGGTCGAAGCTTTCATGTGCTGGGCGTGCTGTGCGGGTTGACGGCGGGAGTGTGGCTGGGGGCGGCGGAGGCGCCGACCAAGCTAGTGGTGGCGGGGTTCAGCCCATTTGTGATCTCGCTGTGCATGGTGGCCGGGGTGTTTACGGCGCGATGGACGTTTCCGACGCTGCTGAAGGGGACGACGTATGTGTACGCCGATCTGATGGAGAAGAAGCACCTGATCGTGTGGGCTCTGCTGGCCGGGGCGCTGTGGGCGGTGGCGAATACGCTGACGGTGTTTGCGATCCGCGATGTGGGGCTGGCGGTGGCGTTTCCGCTGTGGAATACCAACTCGCTTATTGGGCTGCTGTGGGGGCGGGTGCTGTTTCGCGAGCTCGATGGGGCGAGCAGGGGCAATATCGCGAAGGTGGTGGTGGGGGCGGTGCTGATCGTGATCGCAGCGGTGATGCTGGGCTTCAGTACGATCCAGGGGGCCGGGACAGGCACGCACGGGGGCGGGCATGCGGTGGGCGGGATTCTGGCGGCGGCGGGGGCGAGCGTGATGTGGGGCACGATGTATGTGCCATACCGGAAGGCGTACCTGAGCGGGATGAATCCGCTGTCGTTTGTGACGGCGTTTACGGTGGGCGAGCTGGTGACGATGTTTTTGCTGGTGTGGACGCTTGACGGCGGATCGCGGTCGGCTGCGTTTCACTTCGCGGCTATTAAGCCGGTGCTGTTCTGGCTGTTTCTGGGCGGGTTTGTGTGGGTGATCGGGGATATTTTTCAGCAGTTCGCGGCGAAGTATCTCGGGATCGGGCGAGGGATTCCGCTGTCGAATAC
>CAXTJC010000233.1:0-5746 GCA_964244225.1 uncultured Acidobacteriaceae bacterium | reverse complement strand
CTCGCGTTGCTCGGAATGGAAGAAAGAAAAGCAAAGGACTTGATCAGAGTCTCCCAGGAGTCCGCTATGTTGGCGGGCCGGTCGCCTCTCCGGGCAGGGTTGGCGTGGCGGCGAGGAGGCGCTGCGTGTAGGGCTCGCGCGGGCGATCGCAGACCTCGAGTGCGGGGCCTTCTTCGACCAGCCTACCGGCCTTCATGACGGCCACGTGGTCGCACAGGTAGCGCACCAGCGGCATGGAGTGCGAGATGAAGAGGTAGGTGAGGCCGTAGGTGCGCTGCAGCGAGCGCAGAAGGTTGATGACCTGCGCGCCGACCGAGACATCGAGCGCGCTGACGGGTTCATCCAGCACGAGCAGATCGGGTTTGAGCGCGAGAGCGCGGGCGATGTTGATGCGCTGCCGCTGACCGCCGGAGAACTCGTGCGGATAGCGGGCGAGAGCGGAGGTGTCGAGCCCGACCTCAGTGAGAAGAGAGGCGAGCCGGTCGGGCAGGCCCTCGGGGGGGCGTTCGTTGTGGATGGCGAAGGGCTCGGCGAGGATCTGGCGCACACGCATGCGCGGGTTGAGCGCGCCGAAGGGATCCTGAAAGACGATGCTCATGCGGCGGCGCAGGGCGCGCAGAGGACGTGCGCGAAGCCGCAGCATGTCGACGCCCTCAAAGGTGATGCTGCCGGCGGTGGGCTCGATGAGCCGCAGGACCATTCGGGCCACGGTCGATTTGCCGGAGCCCGATTCCCCTACGAGGCCCAGCGTCTGGCCGCGATGGATCGTCAAGGAGACTCCATCCACCACGCGCCGGCCGCTATAGTCCTTGACGAGGGCGCGCACGGCCAGGAGCGGGACTTCCGCTGGGATCGGCGGAGGCGGTAAGGAAGGCGCGGCCATAGCCGGATGGTACAGCGCGGGGCCGGGCTGCCCTTCAATAGGAGGCATGGCCATGTACCGGCGAATCGTCTAGGATGGCTGCGAAAGAAAACACTCGCATTTGAAAGGCAGCAAGCATGCGCGATCTCCGGTCTTTGACTCTTTTTGGGGCTCTTCTTGGTGGATTGATGGGTGGTTTGGGTCTCTGCGCGGGGCAGGCGCAGACGGCAAAGCTTGCGGCGACTCCGCCGATGGGCTGGAACAGCTGGAATCACTTTGCCGGCCGCGTCACGGACAAGGACATTCGCGACTCAGCCGACATGATTGTTTCGACCGGCATGCGCGACGCGGGCTATATCTACGTGAACATCGACGACACGTGGGAGGCCGGCCGCGACGCGCAGGGCAACATTCTGACGAATGACAAGTTTCCCGACATGAAGGCGCTGACGGCGTACGTGCACAGCAAGGGCCTGAAGATCGGGCTCTACTCCTCACCTGGACCGAAGACGTGCGCGGGCTTTGAAGGCAGCTACCAGCATGAGGAGCAGGACGCGAAGACGTATGCGGACTGGGGCTTCGACTACCTGAAGTACGATCTGTGCGGCTATCGCGAGATCATGGACAAGGAGGCCGGCAAGGACCAGGACAAGGCCTATGCGATGATGCACGCCGCCTACACGAAGATGGATAAGGCGCTGAAGGCTACGGGCAGGCCGATCGTGTTTTCGCTGTGCCAGTACGGCTGGGACTCGGTATGGAAGTGGGGACCGACGGTGGGCGGGAATCTGTGGCGAACGACGGGGGATATCGATGACAGCTACCGGCGCATGGCGGAGATCGGCTTCTCGCAGGCGGGCCTCGCGAAGTACGCGGGGCCGGGCCACTGGAACGATCCGGACATGCTGGAGGTCGGCAACGGCAAGATGACGACGGACGAGTATACGACGCATATGACGCTGTGGTCGCTGCTGGCGGCGCCGCTACTGGCGGGCAACGATCTGACCAAGATGAGCCCAGCGGACAAGGCCATCCTGACGAACAAGGATGTGATTGCGATCGATCAGGACGCGCTTGGCAAGCAGGGCGATCGCATCAGCGCGGTGGGGCCGTTTGAGGTGTGGACGAAGCCGCTTAAGGACGGCTCGGTGGCTGTCGGTCTGTTCAATCGCGGTGAGGATACGGAGGCTATCGCGCTGCCGACGGCGTCTGCGCTTGGGCTTAAGAGCGTCACGTCAATACGGGATGTGTGGTCGCCGGGCGATACGACGAAGGGGCCGTGGCTGGTTCCGGGCCATGGCGTCGAGCTACTGATCGTTCGGTAGAGATTGTTCCGGTCACGGTTACAGAAGCCGCAAGGCTTTACGCATGTGGCTTTTGTGCCTACGAAAGCGTGGGATGCTTGCGGTGGAAGCCTGTCGCTTCCTGGTAGGCGCGTGCGAGCGCGAGCAGGCGCGCGTCGCTGTAGAGGTCGCCGAGGAAGGTGAGGGAGACGGGCGTTCCCGGACCGCCCGGGTTGTCGAGATCGTCGTCCTCTTCGCTGACCGTGGCTTTGGGTGCGTCGTCTCCGCGCAGGCCGTTCGGCAGGATGACCGCGGGATGGCCGGAGAGGTTGGTCGCGACCAGCTGCGCGCCGCCGGTGGGAGTTACGATGACGTCCACCTGGGCGAAGAGCTTCGCCATGGCGTCGATGACCAGCGAGCGGGCGCGCTGTGCCTGGATGTAGTCCACGGCGGAGTAGAAGCGGGCGCGCCGGAAGGCGTTCGGCCAGTCATAGGGCTTCTGCCCGGTGAGCAGCTGATCGCGGCCGGTCAGCGTGAGCTCGTCGAAGGCGGCAGCGGCCTCAGCGCCGAGCAGAGGGACTTGATCGCCGAAGTGCAGATCGTGCGGCAGGTCGACGGGAATGAGCTGCACGCCCAGTTTTTCAAGGGCCGCGAGCGAGGCACGATCGAAGGCCGCGTCGTAGGTCAGCCGCGCGAGGTTCTCCTTCTGGTGCGCGCGCCGCGTCTCGAGCTCCGCACGCTCCTTCTCCGTCATGCTCTCGGTGGGCGGCTTCAGCTCTTCGAGCTTGGGCGCGTCGAAGGCGGACTTGAGATAGCCGACGCGCAGCTTGCGCCAGTCGAAGCCGGCATCCCAGTTGAAGGCTGCCGGTTGTACAGAGCGGTCCTGCCCGTCCGGCCCGTGGATGACGGTCATGACCAGCGCGCAGTCCTCGGCCGACCGCGCGATCGGGCCGATTTTGTCCATCGACCAGCTCAGCGCCATGGCTCCAGTGCGCGGCACGAAGCCGAAGGTGGGCCGCAGGCCGGTGACGCCGCAGCGGGTGGAGGGCGAGGAGATGGACCCGAGCGTCTCCGTGCCGATGGCGAACGCGACGCAGCCGGCGGAGACGGCGCTGGCCGAGCCGGCCGACGATCCGCTCGAACCCTGCCGCGGGTTCCATGGGTTGCGCGTGCGTCCGCCAAACCACAGATCGCCCTGAGCGAGCGCGCCCATGCTCAGCTTCGCCACCAGCACCGCGCCGGCGGCATCGAGGCGCTGGACGACGGTTGCGTCGGAGTCGATCTGCTGCTGCTCGAAGCCGGCTGCGCCCCAGGTTGTGGGATAGCCCTTGACCGCCAGCAGATCCTTCGCGCCCCAGGGAATGCCGTGCAGCGGACCACGCGGCTTGCCGGCTGCCAGCTCCTTGTCAGCAGCGGCGGCCTGCGCCAGCGCACGCTGTTCGGTCAGGTTGATAACGAAATGTAACTTTGGCTGATACCGATTGAGGCGCGCGAGCGCGAGCTTCGTCAGCTCGAGCGAGGTTGCCTTTCTGGTGCGCAGCAGCTCGGCGAGATCGCGCACCGTCGCAAAGGCCAGGGCCTCCTCGCGCGAGGGGCCTGCCGCGGCCGCCAGGGTTGCGGCAGCGGGCGGTTTGCCCAGACGTGCCGGTTTGCGCTCCGTTACGAGCACCATGCCGGCGGGCACCGGATCGAAGACAAAGGCGGGAGCTGTCGCATTCGTGAGGTGCAGCGTGCGAATAACCTCGACCGAGGACCGCTGCTCGGTCAGACTCTCGACCAGCGTATCGCGCTGCTGCGGCGTCAAGGCGAGGGCGGCGATGGCCTCGGCCGCCGCAATCATCGCGAGCGTGATCTTCGGCAGCTTGTCTGTTTGCACTTCGGCCGGATGCACGGGCGCATCTGCTGGATGGACCGGCTCCGCGGGCATCTGCGCGGCGGCGAGCCCGAGCAGCGCACCGGGAAATAACGTGCCACTCACTCCGGCAGCGGCACAGGCAGACAGCAGTCGACGACGGCTCGAAGAGAAGCTGGAAGGCTCAGGCATGCCGCATTATTGCACTGCGCGCGCCGCTCTCGCGATCACCGGAGCCAGCGCGCTGTGCGACTCGCTATACTTTCTGTCATTCGCGGCAGGCTGTCACTCGCGACAGTCTGTGCCGCGCTCATTTTGAAGGAGCCCTACGCCTTGTCCAGTAATCTTTCACGCCGCAGCTTTGCAAGACTCGCCGCCTCTGCCGCCGGCGTTGCCTCTCTTCCCGGCAGCACAGCCCTACCAGCCGATGCCCAAAGCAGCGCGGGGACTGGCGCCCGCGGCGGGAGACTCAGCTTTCCGCAGGGCTTCCTGTGGGGTTCCGCTACGGCCTCGTATCAGGTAGAGGGCGCGGTGAAGGAAGACGGCCGCGGCGTCTCCATCTGGGACACGTTCTCGCACACCGCCGGCAAGACGCACAACGGCGATACCGGCGATGTGGCGGACGACAGCTATCACCGCTTCGGGGAAGATATCGCGCTGATGAAGGACCTCGGCCTGAAGACCTGCCGCTTCTCGATTGCGTGGTCGCGCATCTTCCCGAACGGCTCCGGCACGCCGAACGAGAAGGGGATCGAACACTATAAGAAGTTTGCCGACGCGCTGCTGGCCGCGGGCATCGAGCCCTTCTGCACGCTGTACCACTGGGATCTGCCGCAGGCTCTCGAAGACAAGGGCGGCTGGCAGAACCGGCAGACCGCCGTCGACTTCGCCAACTACTGCGGCTATGTCGCGGGGCAGCTCTCGGACAAGGTCAAGCACTTCATGACGATGAATGAGATCAGCACCTTCATCGAGCTGGGCTATGGCGACGGCACACACGCGCCCGGCTTGAAGCTCGACAGGAAGGCACTCGCGCAGGCGCGACACCACGCCGTGCTTGGCCACGGTCTGGCGGTGCAGGCCATTCGCGCTAAGGCGAGGCCGGGCACGAAGGTTGGGTCGGCTGAAAATCTTGTCGCCGTGTGTCCCATCTTCGACTCACCCGAGCAGGTGGCGGCCGCGAAGAAGGCAATCGTCGAGATGAACGCGGGATATCTGACGGTGATGCGCACCGGCAAATACACGGACCACTACCTCGCGGAACTGGGGGCGGACGCACCGAAGTTTACGCCCGAAGAGATGAAGGCCATCGGCAGCCCGCTCGACTTTCAGGGCCTGAATATCTACCAGCCCACGTGGGTTAGATCCGATGCAAGCACGCCGACCGGCTTTTCCGTCGTGCACGAGCCCGCCTCGTACCCGCATATGTTCAGCTCGTGGCTGAAGGTTGGGCCTGAGGGCATTTACTGGGCGCCACGGCTCGCGAATGAGGCCTTCAACCTGAAGGAGATCTACATCACGGAGAATGGCGCATCGTCCGACGACCATATCGCGCCTGACGGCCAGATCTACGACACGGACCGTACCATGTTTCTGCGGAATTACCTTACGCAGTTACAAAAGAGCGTTAGCGAAGGAACTCCCATTCGCGGCTACTTTCTGTGGAGCCTGCTCGACAACTACGAGTGGGCCGACGGCTACGAGAAGCGCTTCGGCATCACTTACGTGGACTTTGAGACGCAGAAGCGG
>CAXTJC010000232.1:0-5766 GCA_964244225.1 uncultured Acidobacteriaceae bacterium | reverse complement strand
CGGGCAAACCTCCGCGGCTAAAGCCGCACGGCAGGGAGGTGGTTATGGCATGGCTGAAGCCATGCCCATAACAATGGTGGTTATGCCTTGGACTTTGGTGAAGCGATGCCGTTGATTTGTAAGGCCGCGCGATCTTAGCGGGTGATTTCTGACTTGCAGCTTCAGGATAGCTGACGGCGCTTAACAAGTGCGCCACTATGGAGCAAAAGAAATGATCGATAAGGTTGGACCGGGCTGACAACGAGGGGACGAGCCAAGGCCCGTCCCTCATCGTTAGAGTGCAGGGTGCTGGTTAGAAGCTGAAGCGTGCCTGGAGGTTGACGGTGCGCCCGGCTAGGCCTTTGGTGGCCTGGCTGAAGGTGGCGCTCTGGACGTTGGTGTCGATGCTGCTGTTGTCGAGGTTGGTGTTGTTGAAGAGGTTGAAGGCGTCGGCGCGGATTTCGATGGAGGCGTGCTCGCCGACGATGCGGCCGGGGTGGAGGCCGAAGGCTTTGGTGAGGGTGGCGTCAACGTCCTGATAGCCGGGGCCGGTGAAGGCGTTGCGGGAGACGCCGGGGAGCTGGGGCAGGATGTAGGTGGGGGTGGTGACGATGCCGCCGGCGTTAACTCCGGTGACCTGGGAGCCGATGCCGGAGGCGGGCAGGGCGAAGTAGGGCTGGTTGGCTCCGGCGCTCGCGAAGTTTCGGTTGGGGCGGCCGACCTCGTAGGCCTCGTTGCTACGATTGCTGCCGCCGCCGCCGTTGTAGGCGGTGGGGCGCAGATTACTGTAGCCGCTGGCGCTGTAGTAGAGATTGCCGCCGCTTACGTTATAGACCGAGCTGAAGGGGAAGCCGGTGTGTAGGTTGTAGATGCCGGAGACGGACCAGCCGTTGAGGGCCTGGCCGACAAAGCGGTTGCCGTGCCAGAGGTGCGGCTGCCAGAGGGCGTTGAACTTGAAGGCCTTGCCGATGTTGAAGTCGGATCGGCCGTAGGCGAGGTCGGGGCGGTAGGGGTAGGGATCCTGGTAGTAGGGAAAGGAGCCGGTGTCCATGGAGCGGGCGAGCTGGAACTCGGCGTCGAACTGGACGTCGTGGGACATCTGGTGCTTGAGGCCGAGGAGCAGGGCGTTGCTGTTGGCGGTGCCGGTGTTGGCGAAGAGCTGGATGTTTTGCAGCAGGGGATTTTGCGCCTGCCCGTTGGCGAAGCCGGTGACGTAGGACTGGGAGTTGAGGGTGAGGTGGCGCGAAACCGAGCCCTGGTAGCCGACGGTGGCGACGAGCTGATGGCCGAGGTCAAGCTGGGTGTCGAGCGAGAAGTTCTCGGTGTAGACGGTGGGCTGTCTGCCCTGGTAGGCGACAGCGGTGGCGCCACCGGCGGTCGGCAGGTTGGCGGCGTTGAAGGTGCTGATAGCGTTGGGATTCGGCGCGTAGCCGAAGAGGGTGTTCGGGTTCGGCGCGGTGGCGTAGACGATGTGGGGGTCGGCCGCGGTAGGGGTGGAGTTGTTGAAAGTGGCGTTGAAGAGGAACGGCGGGTTGTTGCCGCCGTTGCCGAGGATGGCGATCTCGGTCTGATTAAAGTTGAGTCCGTAGCCGCCGCGGAGGACCATCCTGTTTTTGAGCGCGGAGGGGGCGAAGCTGAAGCCGAACTGCGGGCCGACGTTGCCGGTCTGCGGACTGGTGAGGCTGCCGCCGCGGCGGATGCTGGCGCCGGTGTAGGTGCTGGGACCGGAGCCGAACTGAAGCACGCCGAGGTTGTTCTGCTTGGAGTAGAGGGAGCCGAAGTAGGCGTAGCGGACGCCGAAGTTCAGGGTGAGGTTGGGCATGGCCTTCCAGGCGTCCTGGACGAAGCCGCCCCAGATGTTGGTCCGGGTGTCCTGGCGGTTGGTGGTGGGGATGCCGGTGGCGGGATCGAAGGTGCCGGTTTCGCTGTGCGGGGCGTCGTTGAGGAAGTTCCAGATGTTGTAGAAGGTGTAGCTGGGGCGGGCACCGCCTACGTTGTTGTTGAGGTAGTAGATACGGTCGAGCTCACCGCCGAACTTGAGGGTGTGATTGCCGATGACCTTGGTGGCGACGTTCTTGAAGGTGTAGGAGTGCTGGTTGAGGTTCGAGACACCGGGGGCTCCGAAGGAGGAGAGCTGGTTGGTTCCGGTGAGGCTGCCGAAGGGGTCGACCTGGGAGAACGGAAGGCCGAAGGGCGCCTGCGGGTTGCTGGCGACCTCGTTCCAGCGATAGCCGGCGTCGTTGACGCGGGCCTCGTTCAGGAAGCTGCGAGAGAAGGTGTGGTTCCAGATGCCGGAGTAGGCGTCGTTGATCTGGTTGTGGTGGAAGATGTTCTGTGCGCGGACGGGGCCGTTGTAGTTGGTCCGGGTGAGGGGCACCCAGTAGATGGCGAAGGCGACGTGATCCTTACCGCCGATGTTGGCGTCGAGCCGGCCGTTGTACTGGGAGGCGGTCTGCTGGGTGGGGTTCGCGGTGGTGTAGAGGGCTATGTCGGGGGAGCTGTCAAAGCCGTTGCCCTGGCCGGGGTTCTGGACGCTCTGGTAGGTGGCGTCCTGGGTTCCGCGCGCGGTCTTCAGGGGCGAGCCGATATCGAGGCCGCCGGCGACGGTGTGGCAGGTGACGGGGCCGTTCGCGGGATTCTCATTGAGGCCGGCTCCGGCGCAGGTGCCGCCGGGCGCGCCGGAGGCAGCGGGCGCCTCGCCGGGGAAGCCGAGATAGGTGGCGGCGACCGAGCCGGCGGGCGCGAGGGCGCGCAGGGCGGCGGTCTCGTAGTAACCGGTGGTGGTGGCGGCGGAGTTATCTCGCTGGGTCTCGTAGGCGAAGAAGGCGAAGATTTTGTCTTTCCAGATAGGGCCGCCGATGGAGCCGCCGATCTGGTTGGCGCGCTCGTTGTCGCGCAGGAGCTGGCGATCGGCGGGGGTGCCCGCGTTGAAGGTATCGGCACCGTTGTAGCGCTGGTAGGCGTTGAGGCCGGGGCGGTAGGCGCGGAAGAAGGCGGAGCCGTGGATGTCGTTGGTGCCGGTCTTTGAGGTGAGCTGGACCTGCGCGCCGGAGAAGCGGCCATTTTCGGCGTCGTAGCCGTTGGCGATGACCTTGACGTTGCCGATGGAGTCTTCGGTGGGGGTGATGACGGAGGCGCCGCCCCAGACGGCGGAGACGGTGGAGATGCCGTCGATGGAGATGCCGTTCGAGTCGTTGCGGGAGCCGTTGACATTGGCCTGCGGGGCGTTTTCGGTCTGGAAGATGCCGGTGCCGCTGCCGCCGGGGCCGACGGAGCCGGGCAGGTTGCGGGCGGAGCCGGCGCTGCCGCGGGCACCATCACCGAAGACGCCGGGAGCGAGCTGGACGAGGGAGAAGACGTCGCGGCCAGAGGAGGGGAGGTGCTGGATCTGCTCGGAGGAGATGTTGCCGTTGATGGAGGCGGTCTCGGAGTCGAGCGTGGGGAGGTTATTGGCGTTGACGTTGACGGTGGTGGTGGCTTCGCCGAGGGGGAGCTGCAGGTTGACGGCGTTGGCCTGGTCGGGGTTGAGGTGGACGTTGGCGATGGTCTGGGTCTGGAAGCCCTTGGCGGTGGCGGTGAGGGTGTAGTTGTCGGGCGGCAGGGCGTTGAAGTTGTAGGTGCCGCTGTCGTTCGAGGTGGCGGTAATGACGCGGTTGTTGTCGGTGTCGGTGAGGGTGAGGCTGGCGTTGGGGATGACGCCGCCTTGCGGGTCGGTAACGGTGCCCTGGATGGAGGCGCGGAACTGGGCGGATGCGGGGGTGGCGAGCAGGGCGAGGCCCGAGGCGGCGAGGCCGGCTCGCAGGCTGAGGCGCCTGACGCGATGGAACGAGGGGTGTTTCATGTACAGCCTCCGAGGGGTGGTGCGGGTGCGATCTGGAATCGGTCGAAGATCAAGACAGGAAAGACAAAACGAATAAAGAAATTCGAGACAAAGAACAAAACAGGAAGACAAAACAGTCCGGGTATGTTGGGGCAATCGATTGCCTAAGCCGAAAAGAGTGTGCACTCGCTGTTGCGGGGCTGTCAAGGGCGGTTAGAGACTTGTGCCTCCCGAGGCACTGTGCCATGCTGCTGACACGTTTTTAGCTTTTGGGGATATTGTGATTTGAGGACTTCGAGCCTGTTTTAGAGACTCGCGCCGCAGCACTTTATGAGAAAGACAAGCAACGACAACGACGAAATACAGGGGTCTCTCCACTGCGCTGCGCTTCGGTCGAGATGACGGCATTCTTTTTTGCTAAACGGGGATGACGGCATTCTTTGGTTGTTAAACAGGGATGGTGGCGTTCTTTTGTTTGTTAAAACAGGTTTGGAGAAGGACCGAGCTGATCTCGGCGGCTGAAGCCGCGATTCAGTGAAAGTGTTTACGGCATGGCTGAAGCCAAGCCTTTTGTGACGGGGCAGTCCATGCCCATAATGACGGGGCAGTCCATGCCCATAATGACAGGGCACTCCAGCCCTTACTTAAAGAGCACTTTTGGTGTGGTCTTAGTTTTTGGGGGAAACGACTGGTGACGCGTCCAACGTCTTCGACATCGTCAACAAGTTTGAAGGTTTTGGCGCAGCATCTGGGGCTGTCGGCGGCTGCGGTGTCGCGGGTGTTGAACGGGACGCCGGCGGCGCGATCGATTCCGAAGGGGACGCAGGACCGGATCTTTGCGGCGGCGAAGGAGCTGAACTACCGGCCGAATCCGTTTGCGCGGTCGCTGCGGAACCGGCGGAGCCAGACGATCGGGGTGCTGGTGCCGGAGATGAGCGAGGGGTACGCGACGCTGGTGCTGAGCGGGGTGGAGGACCGGCTGATGGAGGCGGAGTACTTTTACTTTCTGGTGAGCCACCGGCACCATCCGGAGATGATTGGGCGGGCGCAGCGTCTGCTGCTGGAGCGTGCGGTGGAGGGCGTGATCGCGATCGACACGCTGCTCGAGAGGGAGTGCCCGGTGCCGACGGTGGCGGTCTCGGGACACAACGAGCCGCTGGGGGTGACGCAGATCAGCCTGAACCACCGGCTGGCGGCGGAGCTGGCGCTCGAGCACCTGGTGGGGCTGGGGCACAGGCGGATTGCGTTTATCAAGGGCCAGAGCTTCAGCTCGGACACGGAGGCGCGGTGGCGGGGTATACGGCAGGTGGCGGCGCAGATGGGGGTGGCGGTCGAAGCGCAGCTGACGGCGGTGCTGGAAGGCGAAGATGCGTCGCATCGGGCGGGGTATCTGGCGACGCAGAGGCTGCTGGCCGGGGGGGAGCGGTTTACGGCGCTGTTCGCGTTCAACGATGTATCGGCGATTGGGGCGGTGCGGGGGCTGCGGGAGGCGGGGCTGCGGGTGCCGGAGGATGTGTCGGTGGTGGGGTTTGACGATGTGCAGTCGGCGGCGTTTCAGCATCCGGCGCTGACGACGGTGCGGCAGCCGCTGCGGAGGATGGGAGTGCTGGCGGCGGAGACGGTGCTGGCGCAGATTGCGGAGGGGGTGGGTGCGCCGCGGAATATTGTGGTGGATCCGGAGCTGGTGGTGCGGGGGTCTACGGGGATGGCGCGGGAGACGGGGGTGGTGGTGGAGTTTGAGGCGGAGAGTGCGGCGGGATGAGGGTGCGGGGGAACGCCTGGTTCCGGCGGGTGTGAGCGTTCCCCGGTAGAGAAGCAGGTTCCTCGCTATGGCTCGGAATGACAACAAAGAAACGTGGTTAAACAATTGTTCCCGGCGGGTGTGAGCGTTCCCGGTAGAGAAGCAGGTTCCTCCACTCCGCTGCGCTTCGGTCGGAATGACAAACGAGAGGGCGGTATCCGTTTCG
>CAXTJC010000231.1:2784-5790 GCA_964244225.1 uncultured Acidobacteriaceae bacterium | reverse complement strand
CAGCCGACCGCTCCGCCAGCGCCGTCTCCTCGGGTTCCAACAGCAGCGCGTCATTAACTGTCGCGGGGACCTCAATCCCCTTCTCCCGCGCCTGCGCCAGAATGTTCCCCATCCGCTTGAACGCCGCACTCACCGCCGCGAAATCACCCGCATCCTCGGCTCCGCGAACGCGCGTCACCGCCTCCGCTCGCGCCACCGCATCCCGCACGTCCTCAAAGCCTGGCTCCAGCACCGCCGCCACCACGTCATACGTCTGCCCCTTCGCCTCGCGCAGGTAGAACTCCACCCGCTCCCGGAAGAAGTCCAGCATCCGCCCGATCAACTCCATCTTGCCTTCGGCCGCCGCCTCCGCCACATCCCGCAGCGTCAGCGGCAGCGCCGTCTCGGCCAGTATCCGCACAATCCCGTTCGCCGCACGCCGCAGCGCAAACGGGTCCTTCGACCCGGTCGGCTCCATCCCCAACCCAAACATCCCCGCAATGGTGTCCGCTTTGTCCGCCATCGCTAGCAGCGAGCCCTCCACCGTCCGCGGCACCGCGTCGTCGGCCCCAGACGGACGGTACTGGTCGTAGATGGCAGCCGCCGCCGTCTCGCTCACGCCCTGCACCCGCGCATACAGCCCGCCCACGACACCCTGCAGCTCCGTAAACTCCTTCACCAGCTCCGTCGTCAGATCCGTCTTCGCCAGCCGCGCCGCCTCGTCGAGCGCGTCTGCGTCCATCACCGCTCCAGCCTTCATCGCAACTCGCGCCAGCGCCGCCGCCACCACTCGCACCCGCTCCGTCTTCGCCGCATAACTCCCCAGATCCTTTTGGAATGTCACCTTGTCGAGCAGCGCCACACGCTCCGCAAGCGGCACCCGCTGATCGAACTCCCAGAAGAACCGCGCATCATTAAACCGCGCTCGCAGCACCCGCTCATTGCCATGCCGGATCACCGCCTCCCCCGCCGCATCCACCTCCGTATTCAGCACCGTAAGAAAATACGGCGCCAGCTTCCCCGCCTCGTCCTCTACCGCAAAGTACTTCTGATGATCCCGCATCACCGTCACCAGCACCTCTTCAGGCAGCGCCAGATACTCCGGCTCAAACCCGCCCAGCAGCACCGTCGGCCACTCCGTCAGCTGCGTCACCGTCTCGACCAGCGCAGCATCCTCCCGCCATCGCGCACCTTCAACGCTCCGGCACACCCGATCCAGCGCCTTCCGAATCCGCTGCCGCCGCGCCTCCACATCCGCCACCACAGACGCGCGCTCCAACGCGCTCTCATACTCCGTCTCCGACGCCCGCTCCACCACCACCGGCCGGTCCCCATGCAGTACCCGGTGTCCATACGTGATATTTCCCGAAGCCTTCCCCGCAAAGCTCACCGGCACCACCGCCTCGCCCAGCAGCGCCAGCAGCCATCGCACCGGCCGCACAAACCGCTCCGGCGCTCCCGGCGAGCGAAGCTCGTTGGGCAAGGGCTTCACGGCCCGCCACGTCATCGTCTTCGCCCAATAGATCGCCGACAGCTCCTTCGGCAGCTCCGCCGCAATCACCTCCGCCGCCGTCTTCCCCGTCCGCACCAACTTCGCCTGCAAATACTCACCCTTCGCCGTCGTCACGACGGTGAGCGCCTCGACCGCCACGCCGGCCTTCTTCGCGAACGCCACCGCCGCCGGTCCCGCTACGCCATCCTTATACGCAATCTTCGCGCTCGGCCCCAGCAGCTCCTCGGCCGCATCCTCCTGCCGCTCCCGGACCCCGCGCACCAGCACCGCCAGCCGCCGCGGCGTTGCAAAGCTGCGCGCGGCCGCCTCCGGCCCGGGCCCATCGAACACCAGCCGCTCCCGCTCAAGCATCGCCACCACCCGCCGCCGCAGCTCCGCCTCCGCCCCCGCAAGCATCCGCGCCGGCACCTCCTCCAACCCGATCTCAAACAAAAATTCAGTCATCCGTCTTCCCACTTCCATCCACAAACCGTTGTCATCCTGAGCGAAGCGAAGGACCCGCTTCCTCCGCCACTAATCCTTTACGCGCGCAGCGCCTCCGCCCGGACGGCAAGCCCTGCATACATCTTCGCCACCCCCACCACCAGCGTCCGAATCCGCGCCATCACCCCCACCCGCTCCGTCACGCTGATCGCCCCCCGCGCATCCAGCAGATTAAACAAATGCGAGCACTTCAGCGCCAGCTCATACGCCCCCAGCACCGGAAACCGCTTCGTCGTCAGCGCGTCCGCGCCAACTCCCTCCGTCGCAGGAGGAGCTAGCACGCCCTTCCCGCGCTCCAGCAATCCCAGACACTCCGCCTCATACAGCCGCAGATGCTCCCACAGCTTCTCCACATCCGCATAATCGAAGCTGTATGCCGAGAACTGCTCCTCCTCCGCCAGCCGCATCTCCCCATACGTCGTCTCTTTGCCCGTATCCGGCTCCACCGCCCACACGATGTCGTAGATCGAATCCACATCCTGCAGAAACCCGGCGATCCGCTCCAGTCCATACGTAATCTCGCCCGAGATCGGATCGAGATCCATCCCGCCGCACTGCTGAAAATACGTGAACTGCGTAATCTCAAGCCCGTCCAGCATCACCTGCCAGCCCACGCCCCACGCCCCGCCCACCGGCCACTCCCAGTTGTCCTCTTCAAACTTGATGTCGTGCTCGCGCAGATCGATCCCGATCGCCGCCAGGCTCTCAAGGTAGATCTCCTGCACCCGCTCCGGCGGCGGCTTAAGCACCACCTGCAGCTGCGTATGCCGAAACAGCCGGTTCGGATTCTCCCCATACCGCCCGTCCGCCGGCCGCCGCGAGGGTTGCGCGTACGCAATCCGCACCGGCTTCGGCCCCAGCACCCGCAGAAAGGTCTCCGGACTCATCGTCCCCGCCCCCACCTCCACATCGTACGGCTGCTGCAACACACATCCCCGCTCCGCCCAGAACCGCTGCAGCGTAAACAGCAGCTCCTGAAACGTCAGCGCCTTCTTCTTCGTCAACGTCGCGTCCATCCCACCGATTCTATC
>CAXTJC010000231.1:0-2684 GCA_964244225.1 uncultured Acidobacteriaceae bacterium | reverse complement strand
GGGTGCCCCATTCATGACAGCTTCATCGTCATGAGTGGGCCATCGCGCAAAGCGCGATCCGCTCTTTCAACCCCCATTGCACGCCAGACGCATTCGAAGATGTGCATGCGCTGAAGCACCCCGCAACCACCACACCGGGCCCACCCCATCCAAGCTCTATCCTTACCTACAAACGCATGCCACCCGAAACCGATCGCCAAACCATCCTCGCTGACTTCCCCTTCCTCCCCGACAGCCACATCAGCCCCATCCGCGGCGGCCGCCAAGCCGCCCTCACCGCCCTCGCCGCGATCGACCCCGCGCAGTACAGCCGCTCCCGCAACTTCCTCGACGGCGCCGTCAGCCGCCTCTCGCCCTACCTCCGCCATGGCGTCCTCACCCTCGCCGAGGTGCGCGACCACGTGCTCGATCGCCAGCAGCGCCCGAACGAGGGCGAGAAGTTCATCAACGAGCTGGCCTGGCGAGACTTCTGGCAGCGCCTTTACACCGTCCTCGGCAAGGGCATCTGGGACGATCGCGAATCCTACAAAACCGGCTTCAACGCAGCCTCCTACAAGGCCGACCTACCCGCGACTCTCCTCTCCAGCACCACCGGCCTCAACTGCATGGACAGCTTCTCGACCGATCTCCAGCAGACCGGCTACCTGCACAACCACGCCCGCATGTGGATGGCCGCCTACATCATCCACTGGCTGCGAGTCCGCTGGCAGGCCGGCGCCCGCTGGTTCCTCGAACACCTCCTCGACGGAGACCCGGCCAGCAACAATCTCTCTTGGCAATGGGTCGCCAGCACCTTCTCGAACAAACCCTATTTCTTCAACCGCGAGAACCTCGAGCGCTACACCAACGGCCTTTACTGCCGAAGCTGCTCCCTGCGCGCGAACTGCCCGCTCGACGCCACCTACGAGGATCTCGAGCTGACCCTCTTCCGCGCATCCCCCGAGCCCGATCAACCCCCCGCATCGCCCCCGCTCCGCACCGATTCAAAAGGCAAGCAGCCGGCCGTCACCGGAGCGCGCCCCCTGCTCTGGATCCACACCGACAGCCTCAATCCCGAGAGCGTTCTCTTCAGCCGGCACCCCAACGCCCCGGCCTGCTTCGTCTGGGACGAGGCCTGGCTGCGCGACGACAAGATCAGCAGCAAGCGCGTCGTCTTCCTCAATGAGTGTCTCGCCGAGATGCCGCCCACTGTCACCGCACGCCGCGGCGATCTCGCCCAACAACTCCTCGCCGCAGCCGCCGAGACCCACGCCGATCACATCCTAGCCCAGCGCACCCCCGACCCCCGCCTGCTCGCCGCCGCCGCCACCATCGCCCGCACCCTCCCCGTACTCTGGGTCGACCCGCCGGCCTTCACGGACGACACCCAAAGCTACGAGCTCAAACGCTTCTCCCGCTACTGGAAGCGCGCCCAAACCTCCGCCATGCGCCCCACCCGCTAACCACACGTTTCAATTTGTCATTCTGAGCAAAGCGAAGAACCTGCTTCTCTACCGGGGATTTTTCATACCACCACCGATAACCAGCCACGCCAAAGGCGGGTGCCCCATTCATGACAGCCCCCCGGGGTCCCCGGCGAACGTGTTCGCTGGGGTGGTCCATCGTGATGAGTGGGCCATCGCGCAAAGCGCGATCCGCTCTCCCTACCCGAAGCCGGGTGCCCCAGGTCTCGCTTCTGAGACCTGGGTGATGGAGACGGTACAAACGTCACCCCAAGCCACCGCCCGTAATCTAAAGTTTGTCATTCTGAGCGCAGCGAAGAATCCCCGTATTGGTTCTTAGCCACGGAGCGAAGCGACCGCTATGTCTCCGCGACATAAGCTGCATTCTTGCCCGGAACCTAACCACCCGTCACCGCCGCACATACACTCGATACCCAAACGGCTTCATCCCCCGGCTCCAATACCGCTGCATCTCGACCGGCTGCCGCTCCAACCGCAACACATACCTCTCATCGAGAAACCCCGAAAACTCCGGCCATCCCGCATACTTCCCAAAGCTCCGCGGCTGGTCATAACACACCGAGTCCGTCACCACAAACACCTCCGGCGGCCGCCGCGCGATCTCCTCCCAAAAGCGCCGCCGCAGCCTCTCGACCACCGCACTCCGCCCATCCAGCAGATAGCAGTCATACAGGAACCCCGTCGCCTGCACCCGCGCCGCCGCATAGAGCGCATCCACGCACGGCCCGGCCGTATCCATGCACTGCACCCGCATCTCCTTACCGCCCAGCGCATTCAGATCAGCCACCAGCGGCCGCACAGGCTCCCGCCGATCGAACGTCGTAATCCGCCGCGCAAACAGCCCCGCAAACACCGCCATCGTCACCAGCCCAGTCACCCCAACCCACCGCACTCGTTGCCCGCGGGCCTCCATCGCCTCAAAGAAGTTCCCCACCATCACCACCAGCAGAAACACCAGAAACGGGTACCGCTGATACGAAAACCCCTTGCCCTGCGCCGTATACGACACCCATCCACCCGCAGCGCATAACAGCAGCAGCCCTCGCTCCGCCCCGCCCCACCCGCGCCGCATCATCGCGGCACACACCACCCATATCCCCACCAGCACCCCGATCGGCGACACACAGTGCGCCAGCAGATACGCCATCGGACGATGCCCCAGCCCCGCGTGGTATCGCACAATCCCCGTCAGCGCCGCCCCAAACGCCCGCACCGCCCCCC
>CAXTJC010000230.1:0-5790 GCA_964244225.1 uncultured Acidobacteriaceae bacterium | reverse complement strand
CTCGACCGACCATCGGGAGTGGAGAGATCCCCGCATTGCTCTTCACCCGTCAGCCACAAGCGAATGGCCTCAATAGCCCCAAACCCTAAAACACAAACCGCGACGCAAACTGGAACTGCCGCGGAGTACTCACATCCGACGTAATCTTTCCAAACTGCGAGGCATAGGTCGCAGGATTGTTAACCACATTGAAGATTGAAGGCACACTAGGTCCGGCAAACTGCGCTTTGTTGGTGACGTTGAAGGAAGAAACCTCTAAACGAAGGTTCGTCTCTCTCGGCAGCTTAATAGTTTTGAAGACCGTAAGATCCAGATCCCGGGCACCCATGGTTCGGACATGATCCAAATAAGCCGGTGACGTACCAGGCAGAAAAGAACTGCCAGGCAACGCAAAACACGCAGGATTGAACCACTGTGCCGCCGTATGCGATGCGCCCTTGCTAGGATCGCAGATCAGATCGGCTCGTTGATTGAAATAGGATGGTGCCACACCTGACAGCGGCGAGTTGATAGGAACTCCCGTGCTGAGATAGACGATTCCATTCACCGTCCATCCACCTAAAAGTGCATCTCCAGCTCCATGCAGATTTAAAGCTCGATCCTTACCCACAGGCAGATCATAAGAAGCTTGCCCGGTAAACTGATACTTCACATCCTGCGGACTGACAGAATGCTCCAGCCTCAGATTCTTCCAGTCCTGCGGCGATCCCAGGTGAGATCCAACAAACCCCAATGGAGGATTGCCATCATCCGTCATCAGCTTCGCCCAGGTAAAAGAAGCAAGCGCGGTAACATGATGGGTCAGCCGCTTCTGAACCTTGGTCTGTAGTGAGCTGTACTCAGAATCTCCCGCCGGCAATCCATGAACATTGACGCCGTTTCCAGCTCCATAGCTGCCATTCCCAAACTGCGGGTACGGCTGCAGGGCTACAAACAACGGAACCGTCGCTGAACCATAGTTCGCATTAGTGGCCGGCAGCACGTTAGCCCAGACATTGGGTGCAGTGGAGTTCAAAAGAGCCGAGTTATACCTCCCGATCGTTCCCAGATCGAGTTGATTCAGGTCGAGACTTCCAAACGGCAGAAATAGACCTCTGCTTCCGACATACCCGACACTCAGTACATACTGCTGCGGTAGCTCATACTCCACACCGAAGTTAAAGTTATAAACCGTCTGTGTCCGCTGCGTGTGCAGCATCGTGTTCAGCGTCGTTCCCAAGTTATTTCCCAGTCCTGAGGGCGAAGTAAGCAGCGGAACAGTTCCGGACGGAAACGGGTTACTCAGGGAGTAGTCGCCCGTTGTGCTCGGAGCAGGGCTTCCCGGAGCAGCATTGGCGCATAGATTCGATCCATTCAGCGCGGTATTGCCATCCGCGTTATAGCAGGTGGCGTTCCAGTTCGTAATTGAGGAATATCCATCGCTGGCCTGGTTGACGCCTCCGACCATCTGCACACTTGGCCCATAGTAGAAGCCGGCTCCGCCACGAATGACCATATGAGGAATCGGCTGCCAGGATGCCCCAAGACGCGGCCCGAAGTTCTTCAGGTTCGCTGCAAAAGGCGATCGGTTCCCGCCAGTCGCATAAATCTCGGCGCCCGTAAAAGCAACTCCGTTCTGCGTCCCTGCGGCATTTGGATCGAAGTGTTCGAGCCGATTCCTTCGCTCCGTCCGGCCGCCAAAGATATCCCAGCGAAGGCCCGCTGTAACGGTAAACGCGTGAGTAATGTGATAGGTATCCTGAATAAAGCTGGCGTAGTAAGGGCTCGCCTCCGCAACAAAGATATCCCGCGTGAAATTCGTATTCTCAACGCCCGGCGACGCGCCCATACCCACCAGAAACGACGCGAAATCGCTCCCGCCAACACCGGTGCTCGTCTGCTGATCGGTAGCCGAAATATCAAACTGGTAGTTTCCCGAAGGCGCGCCAGGCTGGCCAACGTTGAGAAATCGCTTCATGTACTCCGCGCCAACGCTGATCTCATGCTTGCCCAGAACCGTCGTGAGTGTTCCATTCACATCACTGTTCTCACTGGCGTAGATAAACGTGTTAAAGTTTGCGGTGCCCCCAATCCCACCGCCGACATCGCTGAAAGTGACATAGGGCAGCGTCTTGTACACCTCTGCCGAAGCCAGAGAGGCGGGAAAGCCGAGCGTCGTAATGTCGTACCCAATCTGCCGTGGATCCCCACCCTGATTCTCAAAGTGCCGCGTAAATGAGTACCTCAGCTGAAGCACGGTATTCGGGTTGAGCGTGTAATCGTCCCCAAGCAGAATATTTCGTCCATTTGTAATATTCTGCGCGTAGTTCAGATC
This sequence comes from uncultured Acidobacteriaceae bacterium, assembly GCA_964244225.1. Taxonomy (GTDB): domain Bacteria; phylum Acidobacteriota; class Terriglobia; order Terriglobales; family Acidobacteriaceae; genus Edaphobacter. Next base: position 3,476 of record CAXTJC010000230.1, on the reverse strand, counting down.
CCATTCGTTACCAAACGCATTGACCACCGACGTAAACAACCGCGCAAAGGAAAATCGCCCGAAGATCCGTTGCTTGTCGCTGATGGTGTAGTCCGTCCGAATATCAAATCTCTGTGCCGTTGTAGGGTCAAGGCCGGGAACATATAAATTGTCGATCGCGCCATTCGTAGCCGTATCGCAGGTCGCCGGATTCGGCTGATTGCACTTAGGAAACTCCGACAGAAACTTCAGTGCGACCGGATTCGGGTTCGGTATCTTGTTCCCGTTGAAGGCCTGTCGTGTCCCGTCGGGATTATCGGGAACCATTGGGTTGTAAATCGTAAAGTTATCCGCGGAGAAATCACCCTTTCTCTCTGCGCTGGTTGGAACAGTAAAGAGATTCGATCCGTCAAATTGTTGCTGCTGCGTTGCTTCGTAGTCGCCAAAGATGAAAAGCTTGTTATGCAGGATCGGTCCACCAATCGATCCACCCTCCTGATACCGATGGAACGACGGGGATTGATTCTTTGCGCCGCTTGCTAACTGGTTCTGCTTGTTGAAGTAGTCGTTCGCGGCAAGAATATCGGGACGGATATAAACAAAACCATCCCCATGAAAGTTGTTCGTCCCGGCCTTCGTCGCCAGACTGATGACGCCGGCGCCGCCGCTCTGGTACGAAGCCGGTGTATTCTGCGTCTCTACCCGAAACTCATCGACCGCGTCCTCAGGGATCTCCAGTGCCGGAATGATGGAGGCAACATTATTCTCTGCAATTCCAAGCGGGCTTCCATCCACCATGTAATACACCGATCCAACGATTGCTCCATTGATGGTGTACGACGAAACATCGACACCGGGCCGGCCGCTTGAAATATTCGTTATTGCAAAAGAACTGGAGGAGTTAGGTGATCCGTTGGCCGGCGTAACCCCGGCGCTCAGCTGCACCAGGTCATAGACATTGCGCGTAAGCAAGGGTACCCGATCGATAGTCGCCGCGGAGATAAGCTGGCCAACCGTCGAGCTGCTCGTGTCCATAAGGTCGCTTGCAGCAGTGACCGTCACAACGTCCTTCGAACTGCCGACCACGAGACCGATGTTTATGACGCTGACCTGGTCGACATTCACCACCACATTCTGCTGCGTAACAGTTTCAAAACCCTGCAAGCTGGCCGTCACCTCGTAAGTGCCAGGATTCAATGCAACAAAGGAGTACAAGCCCGCCGCGCTGGCGACACTCTGCTGCGTAAATCCCGTGGCGCGGTTGGCTACGACGACTTTGGCCTTCGGTACAACGGCGCCGGTCGGATCGGAGACAGTCCCGCTGATGCCGCCTCTTCCAGCCTGGCCAAATGCGATCTTTCCCATAGCAAAAGAGAGAAAGAGCATGCACACAGTAAATCGCACAAGAACGCCAGCTCGATCCGCAACGCTCACGGATACCTCCGCCTGATCGTGAATTGATGACGCTAAATTGGTTAAAGTGATATGAGCGTAGGGTCATTCTCTTTGGGTGTCAACAAAATAGCTGCTCTCGGAGGAAAGCGAAGGAATATGGAAGAATCCACACGATCTATTTCAGGATCGCGTATGACCTGGAAGAGGAAACAGGAAGCGCATTCGTTCATGCGGCAACTTCATAAGTAGGAACGGCCCTCCGCCAGAAGGCCGGGACACAGGTAAGACTCTTAGCTGATGGCCGATATCAACCTGTCCCCGAATCCTACCGCGCCGTAAATGGCACCGAGAGCGCGAGGCTCCGTGGCGGGTAGCACGCCCTCTGATCGCAGGCCTGGTATCGCAGCGTGCCCTTCAAGACATGCTCTCCCGCCGCCGCGGTCACCGGCACCCGCAACACCACAGCCCCCGTATACACATCCAGCGTCTCTCCCGTCGCCGTCGGATCCCCCGAATCATTGGTAAACCGGTACCTGTTTCCCGCCGGGTACTCCACCGCACCCACCGTCACAGCCGCATCCCCCGCGTCCAGCGTCACCGCCGTCGGAATCAGCAGGTCCGACTTCGGCGCATGCGAATTTACGTGGTATCCAGCCGCAACCAGCAGACGAACCTCTACGACCGATCGCCTTCCTGCCACCACAACCGCCGGCTCCGGCACATACGTCACAGTCTCCCGCTGCTGCCTCGCCGCCCGTACCGCACCACCCTGCAGATCCCCAAACTGCTGCCCGGCCAATCCACCCAGCAGCAATCCGGCTAGCAGCGCCGCCATCATCGCGAGCCCACCGCCGCCGGCATCACATTGGCCGCACTTGTAGTCCCGATGATCTTCTTGATATTCGCTTCCACCTCATCCTTGCTCGCCAGGCCCGCTGTCTCCTCCCGCACCACGCCGCTGCGATCCACATAGAACGACATCGGCAGATAATCCACGCCGCCATAGGCCGGCGAGACCTTGTCATCCGAGAGCAGAATCGGATAGCTCACGCCCGTCTTCTGCGCTGTGCTGGCAATCTTCTCCTTGCCCACATCGGGGTCTTCGTTGATCCCCAGAATCTCAAATCCCTGCCCCTGGTACTGCTTGCGAAATCCCTCAAACCACGGCATCTCCAGCTTGCAGGGCGCACACCACGTCGCCCAGAAGTTCACCAGCACCGGCCGCCCTTTATAGTCCGCCAGCGACACCTTCTTGCCCTCGAGAGTCACCAGCGTAAACGCCGGCGCGGCCTTTCCCACCAGCTTCGCCCCGCCATCCCCTCCCGGCGCCGTTGCGTCGCCACCCTTCGGCGCCTGCCCCTCCGGAGTCAGCGTTACATGGTTAGCCGCCGCCTGCTGCATCGCCAGCCGTCGCTCGCGCAGGTTGTGCCATCCCGCCCACAGCATGATCGATATCCCCACCACCATCACACCCACCATCACTGCCATGCGCTTCATCGCTAGAACTCCCGCGTCGCCCAGTGTCATCCCCTCAGGCCCGCCGTATCCAAGTTTACGCTCTGCTAGCATCTCTCTCGATGGCACTCCGGACCGCAAGCGACCGCACCAGCATCACCGCCGCCGAAGTAGTCGCCGCTGAAGCCGCCGCCCTCGCCGACCTCGCCACTCGCCTCGCCGGCCCCATGCTCCATCCCTTCAACGCCGCCCTCGATCTTCTCGAGCGATCCACCCTCGCCCGCCGGCCCCTCATCCTCACCGGCATCGGCAAAAGCGGTCTCATCGCCCAGAAGATCGCCGCCACCTTCCGCTCCACCGGCAGCCCGGCGCACTTCCTTCACCCTACGGAAGCCCTCCACGGCGACCTCGGCATGCTCTCCCCCAGCGACACGCTCATTCTGCTCTCCGCCAGCGGCGAAACCGAAGAGCTCCTCGCCCTCCTTCCCATCGCGCAGCGCCTCAGTCTCAGTCTCGTCACCCTCTGCTGCACCCCCGCTTCTACCCTCGCCCGCGCTGCCGCCATCGCGCTCGACATCTCCATCGCGGAGGAGGCCTGCCCCCACAACCTCGCCCCCACAACCTCCACCATCGTCATGCTCGCCCTC
>CAXTJC010000229.1:0-5792 GCA_964244225.1 uncultured Acidobacteriaceae bacterium | reverse complement strand
CGAGCACGCTGATCTGCGTCACAGCGTCCGGCCGCGCCTCGAAGATCACCGCCAGCACACCCAGCGGCACGGACCGCTTCTCCAGATCGAGCCCTCGATCCAGCTCCATCGCATCCAGCCTGCGCCCCAGCGGATCTTCGAGAGCGCGCACCGCACGCACCTGCTCCGCCATCTCCGCCAGCTTCGCCGCGGTCAGCCCCAGCCGCGCCCGGTTCGCGGCCGAAAGATCGCCCGTCGCCACCATCGCGTCCGCCAGCTGCAGGTCCTCAGCGTTCGCTTTCAAAAGAAGAGTCTGCTGCGCGACCAAAGCCTCGGCGACCGCCGTGAGTGCCTCGTTGCGCTGCGCCACAGAGGTCGGCGCCAGCGCACGCGCGGCGGCTCGCGCTCGCTCCGCCATCACACGGAGAGACGGCGTCTCCTGCGCCGCTACGATGCGATATACCTCAATCGGCGCGTGTACCGGATGGCTCATCGCAGCACCTCATCCGCCGCAAAATCCGGCCGCGCGCGATCGAGTGCGATGCCGGCGAACCTCGTCCCCACCCGCTCTCCGGCGACCACGCGCTCCAGCACCTGCACGGTCCGTCCATTCGCGATCACCACCATCAGTCCGGCCTCCTGCGCCATCCGCGCCGCCTCCAGCTTCGATCGCATGCCTCCGCGGCCGCGGCCGTTGCCGCCCTCCGCATGCGCCAGCACAGCCTCATCGATGCGCGCCACCTGCGCCAGAAGTCGCGCCCCGGGGTCGCTCGGGCTCCGGTCGTACAGGCCGTCCACATCCGAGAGCAGCACCAGCAGATCCGCTCCGATGTGCGTGCTCAGCAGCGCCGAAAGCTTATCGTTATCGCCGAACAATCGAGGCCGCGCGCTCTCCTCCGCCGCCACATCCAGTTCTGCAACCGAAACAGTATCATTTTCGTTGATCACCGGAATCACACCAAGCGCGAGCAGCGCCTCCAGCGTGCGCTTCAGGTTGGCATGACGAACCGGCGAGCGGAAGTCGTCCTCCGTCAGCAGCACCTGCGCCGTCCGGCAGCCGAGACGATCGAACGCATCCTCATAGATGCTCATCAGCCGCGACTGCCCGGTCGCCGCGCAGGCCTGAATGCTGGCCAGGTCCGTCGGCCGGCTCGTCATGCCCAGGCGCTCCATGCCCAAGCCGACCGAGCCCGAGCTGACGACCAGGATCTGGTGGCCCGCTTCGCGCAGAGCCGCAATCGACTCCACCAGGCCGCACAGCAGGCCGAGCGCCACGCGGCCGTCGCTGCGCATGATCACGTTGGTTCCCAGCTTGACCACCATGCGTCGCGGACCGGCGCCGCCGCCACTCGCGGCCGCCTCACTCTCGCGCTGTTTGCTCGCCGAATCCATCCGCTCATGCTAGAGCATTTCTCCCGTGAACGCGGTGCTCGCTGCGTCCCACGCTGGACCGCAGGCGCCCACGGCCTCTTGGTCGTAAGTGTGAGCGCCGCTTCGGGGCGTTAGCATAAGAAAGCCACCTTGACCTCCTCGAACCCACCCTCATCGGCCGGCACGGCCGCTCCTGCTCCGTCTGCTCTCGCCACCACGGCCCCGCCCCGTCGCGTCTTCGCCGCGTTCGCCTGCGTGTACTTCTTCTGGGGCTCGACCTACACGGCCATCCACATTGCCGGCCTGTATCTCGCGCCCGCGCTGGTTGCCGCCTGCCGCACAGTCCTCACCACAGCTTTGCTTGCCGCCTTCTGTCTCGCCACCGGCCGCCGTCTGCGTATCACGCGCGACGAGTTCTGGAAGCTCTCGCTCGTCGGCATCCTCTTCATGACAGTCAACGCCATCCTGCTCACCTGGGCCGAGACCATGGTGGCCTCGGGCGTCGCCTCGCTCCTCGTCTCGACCATGCCCATCATGGTGGCCGTTATTGAGGCCGCAATGCCCCACGGCGAAGGCCTGACCCGACGCGGCTGGGCGGGCACGCTGCTCGGCACAGCCGGCATGGTCGCCCTGGTCTGGCCGTCGTTGCGCTCCGGCTCCCCGGCCGGCGATCGCCATCTGCTGGCGTATGCCGTACTGCTGCTGGCCGCGCTCGCCTTTGCCCTGGGCGCCGTGCTCAGCCGCAGGTTCCACTTCCGCGGCGATCCGTTCGTCGCCACCACCTGGCAGATCGGCAGCGCCAGCCTGTGCAATCTCGTCCTCGCTCTCGGGACTGGCTCGCTGCACACCGCCGTGTGGACGCGCGGCGGCCTGCTCGCCATCATTTATCTCAGCGTCTTCGGATCCCTGGTCGGCCTCAGCTGCCTTACCTATCTGCTGCAGCACGTCGCTGTCACCAAGGTCTCCACCTATGCCTTCATAAACCCGATCGTGGCCGTCCTGCTGGGCGTCTTCCTGCTCGGCGAGCGGCTGAACGCCTCCGAGATCCTCGGCATGGGCATCATCGTCGCCGCTGTGGCCACCGTCATCTTCTCGCGCGTAGACCGCTCCCCCGAGTCGCCGGCAGGCGACCAGCAGGCCGCGGCCAATTAGGCGGCTCAACGCACCGGCGCGGCATTCACCTCATACAAGTCGTCGTCCTTGTACGTCGATCGAATCTTTCCGCGATAGATCAGCGTCGCCCCGTCTGCATCCAGCTTGCGCAGCAGCCAATCCTCCGGATACGTATAGGTTCCGATGACGAAGAAGTGCGTATGCTGCTCGAGAAATGCGTGATAGGGCGTTACATTCCCATGCAGTCCCAGCGCCTCCTGCACGTCGGCTTCATTCTCGAACAAAGTCGCATGTGCAAAGCGCGTGGCCGCATCGTGATCGGTCAGGTAGAACGTTCGTGCTCGCGTCGGTGCCGTCTCCCGGTCGTTCATCTCGACGAACGTAAGCCCGCTCGCCGCCACGATCGGCAGGTTGCTCGTCGAGGCAGCCAGCGGCGGCCGTGGCCCCGTAATATCCGACCCGGGATTTCCATTCACGTCGAAGACGAAGAGGTCCACCGCGGTACGCGCGACAGTCGCCAGGATCAGGCCGAACGCCAGCAGGGTCGCGATCTCGGCAGCACGCCCCACCCTCCGATAGAAGAACCAGGTCAGCAGCCCGGCAACGCCCAGCACGCTCGCGATTCCGTAGCGCGGAAAGAACGCAACCTGCCGGAAGGAGAACACCATCGCCACCAGCAGCCCCTGCAGCGTAAGCCCGGCAAACAGCGCAATCTCTCGCGCCTCCGGTCGCTGTGAGCGCGCATACGCAAGCTGCGGCCCATGCCGCACCGGGAGAAAGGCACGCACCATCACACACGCGAACACGGCAATGCCGAAGTAGAGAACCATCTCCACATACATCCATCCGACCGTATCGATGCGCGGCAGAAAGTCCGGTGGATAAAGCACCCGGCGGATAGAGCTCGCCTGCGAGCTGGCCGTCAGATCGATCGCCAGCGCAACCGCCGTGGGAACGCCGATCGACAGCAGCCCCAGCCAGTCCACCGATCGCCGGCGGCTGGAAAAGACCGCTGCGCCGAGGAAAGGCAGCAGAGACAGCACAGCCAGGAAATGGCTCGCGGCGGCCAGTGTGGCGGCCGCAAACATAAGACCCGGCATGTACCGCCGTCGGGGAAAGTCCGCGCGCTCCTGCCAGGCAAAGAGCAGCACGCACAGCGCGGCCAGCCACAGCATGTACGGCCGGTTCTGCCACGAGTACTCGACGTAGGCGCTGACCCAGAAGATCGACAGCGCAAAGATGCCGAACAGATTGCTGAGCCGCCGCGCAAAGATCAGAAAGATCATCTCGCTCGCGAGCAGACCCGCGGCCATCGAGGGCAGCCGGGCCAGCAGCCAGCGCGGTCCCGGCAGCAGCAGCGAGAACCGCTCGAGCAGATACGAGAGTGGCGGGTTTAGATCCACAGCATGAATCCGCTGGATCATCGAGGCTACCGTTGGCGCCCGCGAGATGCCCCACGTAAACAGCTCGTCGTGGCGCAGCGGATGCGCATGCGCCTCCACCAGCGCCATCGGAACATACAGCAGCGCGAGAAGCACCATGCACAGCCGCTGATGGCTCTCGATCCACGCCGCAAAGTCCTCAAGCGAACTCGAAACGTGCAGCGACAACTTCGATCTGGGTCTAAGCAGCGTTACCGTCATGAAGGAGATATCCGTTCGAGAAAACGTTGGAACAGGAGATGGCGGCAACGGAACAGCAAAGCAATCAAACCAGGGGCTCAAGTGATTCAAGCAGGGTGGGAATCAGTTCAGAGACGGTTGGATGAATATGCATAGTATGGGTCAACGTCGTATAGGGCGCGCCCGCGGACATCGTATCCAGAATGCAGTGGATCGCTTCGTCACCCCCGGTACCCAGAATCGTGGCTCCGAGAATCTTGTGTGTCTCATCGTCGACCAGCACCTTCATACAACCCTCGGTCTCTCCTTTTTCGACCGCTCGACCCACCTTACTCATAAGACGGCGTCCGATCAAAGCGCGTTTCCCTGTGGCGCGAACCTCCCTCTCCGTCATGCCGATCTGCGCGAGCGGCGGATCGATGTACATCGCATGCGCCTGAATGCGATCACTGACGCGCCGCGCCTCGTTATCAAGCAGGTTCGCCGCCACGATCTCAAAGTCGTTGTACGAAGTGTGCGTGTAGCCGCCGCGGCCGTTGCAGTCGCCCATCGCCCAGATCCCCGCAACGTTGGTTCGCAGCTGGTCATCGACGGTGATGTATCCCTTTTCATCGACGGCGACACCCGCGGCGTCCAGCCCCAGGTCGTCCGTGTTCGGCCGCCGGCCCACCGCGAGCAGCACATGGGATCCCAGCACATCCGGCTCGCCCGTCGTGCAGTTGGTTCCGACCAGAACCCCGTTATGATGCGGCTTGAAGTGAATGCACTCGGAGTCGGTGCGGATTGTGATGCCTTCCTTCTCCAGAATCTCCTTCACCGCCGCGGAAACATCCTCGTCCTCATGCGCGACCAGGTGCTTGCCTCGCTCCACCACCGTCACCTTGCTGCCAAACCTGCGGTACATCTGCGCGAACTCAAGCCCGATATAGCTTCCACCCACGATAACAAGATGCTCGGGCAACGTGTCTAAACCCAGCATGGTCGTGTTCGTCAGCAGCGGCACGTCATGCACGCCCGGCATCTCCGGAATCGAAGCGCGTGCGCCAACATTCAAAAAGATTCTCTCAGCCGTCAGCACCTCGCCGCCAACCTGCAGCTCGTTCGGAGAGATAAATCGCGCCGCCTGATGAAAGACCGTGCAGTTCTCCATTGACCGCAGCGTCGTCTCCACACCCTCGCGCGACGTACCGGAGACCGCATCCTTGCGCGCCTTCACCGCCTTCATGTCGACCGTCACCGGACCCGCAAGCTGCACGCCGAAGTCGCCGCCGCGCCGCGCCAGATGCGCCGCATGCGCGCTCGCGATCAGCGTCTTCGTCGGTATGCAGCCGGTGTTCACGCACGTGCCGCCAAAGAGCTTGCGCTCGATCATCGCAACCGTCATGCCGGCCTTTGTCAGCCTGCCCGCAAGCGGCGGACCCGCCTGTCCCGCGCCAACGATGAGTGCGTCAAACTCTCGCGCCATGATTAACCCTCCGTCATGTATAGACACCACTCTACCGGCGTTTCCAGCGAACGCCATCCTTGGCGTCTTCAAGAAGGATGCCCTTGCTCAGAAGATCGTTGCGAATCGCATCGGCCCGCGCAAAGTTTCTCTGCTTCTTCGCAAGCGTCCGCTCTGCCACTAGCGCCTCGATGTCGGCATCCTAATAAGCCAGCGTCTCCAGCAGCGCAGGCTCGGCCTCGTTGAGCCGGTTCTCCTTCCCC
>CAXTJC010000228.1:0-5796 GCA_964244225.1 uncultured Acidobacteriaceae bacterium | reverse complement strand
GAAGCGGGTTCCTCGGCTTCGCTCGGAATGACAAGCAAAGAAGTGTGAGCCGGCAGGAGGCAAGCGCGCTTCTAGCGCGGGGGTGGGGTGGGCGCGGTGGGTGGGGGTGGGGCGTTGCAGCGGCCGCGGCAGACGAGCCAGGCCTGCTGGTAGCCGTCCTGGTCGCGGGGGCCGAAGGGCAGGACCTCGTAGGCGGGGCTGTGGGTGAAGCGCTCGTAGAGGGGGTTGCCGATACGGTCGGGTTCGACCATGAGGATGGGCGGGTCGCGGTGGAGGAGGAAGAAGCGCGGGGTGCGGCGGAGGAAGTCGTCGATGGGCTGGATGGAGCCGGAGAAGTAGCCGACGGTGCGCCAGTTTTCCATGAGGTGATACTCGGCGACTTCGAGGCGGGGGGCTGTCGGGTAGAGGCTCTGCGGCCAGTCGAGCAGATAGATGTAGGGGACGCCGGAGCTGTGCTGACGGCCGATGATCTCGGTGAAGGCCCAGGCGTCTTCGCAGACGACGGGGATGCCTGGGGGGAGCCTGGCGGTGAGGGTGTCGGTGTAGTTGGGGTGCTGGGGAATGGAGGTGCGTTGGACGTGGACGAAGATCCAGGCGAGGAGGAGGCAGGCGAAGAGAGTGGCGGCTACGCGACGAACGGGCCGGGTGAGTAGCGCGGCGGGAAGCAGGGTGGGCCAGCGGATGAGGGTCACGGCCTCCGCGGTGAGGAAGGCCTGGGCGATGGCGACGGGCATGAGGTAACGGCTGGTGAAGAGCGAGGGGCCGACGAGGCAGGCGAGGGTGAGCGCGAGCGGGACGGCGAGCAGAGCGGCGGTGAGGACCCAGGCGGGGCGGCAGGTGTGCCAGGCGATGCCGAGGTCGGCACGCCAGGTGGCCGGACGCTGGCGAAGGCTGAGAGTGAGGGCTATGGCCAGTAGAAGGAGCACGAGGGCGACCTCCGCGCTGAAGCTGGTGTAGGCGCCGAGGAAGCGGGAGAGGGTGGGGGGCGTGGTCCAGAAGTGCGGTTTGCCGACGCGGGCGGAGGCGGCGAGGGCGGCGTGCTCGGGCAGGAGCAGGAGCCAGGCGGTGGCGGCGCTGGCGTAGAGGAGCGGGCGTAGAGCGCGGCGGGAGATGCTATCAAGCACGATGAGGCCGAGCAGCAGGGTGGCGCTGTAGAGGACGCCGAGGGTGTGGCTGGTGGTGAGCAGGCCGTGGGCGAGGAAGAAGAGGACGCAGAGCCTGGCGGGGGAGCCGGGCGTGCGGTCGGCGCGAAGCAGAAGCCAGGCGGCGAGCACGACGCCGAGCATGAGCAGGCCGTAAAAGCGGCCTTCGGCCATGTGGCTGACGAGGACGGGGTTGAAGAACCAGGTGTTGACGAGGGCGAAGGCGGTGACAGGGAGGGTGTAGAAGCGGCGGAGGATGGCCCAGAGCAGGCAGAAGGCGGCTCCGAAGGTGGCGGCGGAGTAGAGGCGGAAGGCGGCGTCGGAGGCGCCGAAGACGGCGAACCAGAGGCGGCCGGTGAGGTAGAAGGCGAAGCCGCCGCCGTCTGCGCCGTGGTTCCAGGCGAAGATGCTATGGCGCCAGGAGGGGTCGTGGAGGAGCATCCAGCCGAGCATCTCGTCCTCCCAGAAGATGCGGTGGCGGCTGAGGATGAGGCTGACGACGAGGGTGAAGAGGAAGGCGGCGGCCATGCAGGCGGCGTCGGCGCGGGTGAGGCGGGAGGGCGGTTGCGGTGCGTTGAAGGATTTAGCTGGTCCGAACAAGATGCAGGTTCCTCGCGTTGTTCGGAATGGAAGAAAGAAAAGCAACGGACTTCTTCAAATCTCTGTATGAGGTGAATTGGAGCGTACCGGGTGAGGTACGGATGGCTTCTGAGGGTGAGGATAGCGCAGGGGCTGCGGTACAACTCCGCCGGCCGGCGGTATCATCTGCAAGAGACGGACGGAACGGGTCTTAGAGCCGAGATGCGAGGGAGTTTGGCTGGCGAACTGACATGGTTGCCGAAGCGAGCGGAGTGGGCGGCTGACCTGGCGGCGACGAGACGACTGGCGCCGCGTGAGGCGATGCCACGGCTGCAGCGGCTGGCGAACTCGGCGATCGACTTCATCCAGACGGCGCAGCTGGATAAGGCTCTCGATAAAACCATGGAGGCGTGCAAGCGGGAGGAGTTGGCAGGATGGCCAACGCTGCGGCTAGCTCTGGTGGGGTCTTCGACGCTTGGGCACCTGGTGGCGGGGATACGGGTGGGCGCGCTGCGCCGCGGGCTGCTGGTTGAGGTGTATGTCGGCGAATATGGGCAGTATCGGCAAGAGATCGCGGACGAGGGGTCGGGGCTGCGGCAGTTCAGGCCGGAGGTGGTGTGCGTGTGCCTGGATGCGGAGCATGCTGTGGGGCTCGCACGGGGGAGCGCGGAGACGGCGATGAGACAGATCCGGGCGTGCTGGGACGACGCGCGGCAGAGGCTGGGATGCGTGGTGCTGCAGCAGACGATTCTGCCGGTGGCTCCGCCGCTGCTGGGCAATAACGAGTTTCGCTGGCGGGAGTCGCCGGCGACGATCGTACAGCAGCTGAACTACCAGCTGCGGGAGTATGCCGAGGCCTATGGCGTGCCGCTGCTGAGTGTGGATAGTTGGGCGGCGCGGGATGGAATCGGGGTCTGGCATGACCGGGCGCTGTGGAATCGATCGAAGCAGGAGGTTCATCCGCGCGTGAGCCCGGTCTATGGCGACCAGGTCGGACGTGTGCTGGCGGCGCTGCGAGGGCAGAGTAAGAAATGCCTGGTTCTGGACCTGGATAATACGATCTGGGGCGGCGTGGTTGGAGACGACGGAGTGGAAGGACTTAGGCTGGGGCAGGGAAGCGCGGAAGGCGAGGCGTTCCTCGCGGTTCAGCGCTACGCGCTGCAGCTTGCGCGGCGAGGAGTTCTGCTCGCCGTGTGTTCAAAGAACGAGGCGGCGACTGCGCTGGCCGCGTTTGAGCAGCACCCGGAGATGCTTCTGCGGCGGGAAGATATTCTTTGCTTTGTTGCGAACTGGGAGGATAAGGCCAGCAATTTGCGCCGCATCGCTGAGGAGTTATCTATAAGTCCGGAAGCCTTGGTGTTTATGGATGATAATCCGGCGGAGCGGGAGCTAGTTCGGCGTGAACTGCCGATGGTTGCCGTGCCGGAGCTACCCGAGGATCCGGCGGAGTATGTCTCGTGCCTTGCGGATGCAGGCTACTTTGAGGCTCTGCACCTGACGGAGGACGATCAAGCGCGGAGCGGGCAGTATCGCGCCAATACCGAGCGTGCGGCGCTACGCGAGACGGCGACCGATCTGGCGGGATATCTTCAGGCGCTCCAGATGGAACTGATCTGGGATAGATTCGATGCGGTAAGTCTGCCGAGGATTGCGCAGCTTATTAATAAGACGAATCAATTCAATCTAACGACACGGCGCTATACCGAGACGCAGGTTGCAGAGCTGGTTGAGAGAGATGACACGATTGCGCTGCAATTACGATTGATGGATGCGTATGGTGATAACGGAGTTATTGGAGTTGTTATCGGGCGACGCGTTCAGGATGAGGTGTTGGAGATTGATAGCTGGCTGATGAGCTGCCGGGTTCTAGGACGAAATATAGAAGACGCGACACTTAATCTTTTAGCGGAACGAGCGCGTGAGCAAGGCTGCACGGAGTTAGTCGGACGGTATCGGCCGACGGCGAAGAATGCGATGGTTGCACAGCACTACGCAAGACTAGGGTTTAGCAGAGTCGATCTACAAGAAAACGGGGAATCTATCTGGCGGCTTGGCTTGGCCGGCTTTATTCCGCGTGCTGTTCCTATGAAGGTTGTGGAGGGCAGACAATGGAAAACACGGATGTCTATCGCAAGCTGACACAAGTCTTTCGCGATGTGTTCGACGATGAAGGAATCGTGCTGACGCCGGAGACTACGGCCGCGGATATCGACGGGTGGGATTCGATGGCGCATGTTGGTTTGATCGTGGCGATTGAAGAGCGGTTTAGGATTAAGTTCAAAAGCTCGGAGATGGAAGCGCTGCACAACGTGGGACATCTGGCTGGAATTGTGGAGTACAAGCTGGAGACGCGGGCGACGACAGCCTAGCGCGGGTGTTGCGGTATTACAGTCAGGGCCCGGTGCACGCCTTCGGGACGAAATGGGGGCGGCATGCTTTTCAATTCGTATACGTTTCTATTCGGGTATCTGCCGGTTGTTCTTGTCGGATACCAGATTGCCGCGCATTGGCACAGGCGTGCGGTCGTGGCGTGGCTGGCGATTGCATCACTGGCATTCTACGGATATTGGCGGCCGGTTTATCTGCTGTTGTTGTGCGGCTCGATCCTGTTCAACTATCTTGCCGGATCTCTGCTTAGTGGTGCGATCGCAAACCGACTGCCAAAGCGTCTGCTGTTGTGGGTGGCTATTCTCGCCAACTTAGGCGCGCTTTGCTATTTCAAATATCTTTTTCCGCTGCTGAACTTTACAGCAGGAATGACGGACGTATCGCATCGGTGGCAGGAGGTGGTGCTGCCGCTTGGCATCTCGTTCTTTACCTTTACCCAGATCGCGTATCTGGTCGATCTGGAGCAGGGCGCGGCGCGGCAGCAGGACCTTGCGAGCTATACCCTGTTTGTTACTTTCTTTCCGCATCTGATTGCAGGGCCGATTCTGCACCATGCGGAGATCATGCCGCAGTTTCAGGCGCAGCGAGACTACCGGCTGAAGGCGAGCGATCTTTCGGTCGGCGCGTCGTGGTTCATTATGGGGCTGTGCAAGAAGGTGTTGCTGGCGGATAAGATTGCGCCGGCGGCGAATGAGGCGTTTGCCGCCCCGGGCGGCTTGCATGCTTTCTCCGCCTGGGTCGGTGTGCTGGCGTATGCGCTGCAGCTGTACTTTGATTTTTCGGGATATTCCGATATGGCGATAGGTCTGGCGCGCATGTTTGGGATCGAGTTTCCGCTGAATTTTAGCTCGCCGTATAAGTCGGAGAGCATTATCGACTTCTGGCAGCGCTGGCATATGACGCTGACGCGCTACATCATGACTTATATTTACAACCCTATTTCGGTTGCGATCAATCGGTGGAGGGTGCGGCAGGGAAAGAAGATCTCGCGGAAGGCGACGGCGACGGTGGAGGGATTCTTGAGCCTGGTAGCGCTTCCTACGACGGTGACGTTGTTTCTGGCGGGTGTATGGCATGGGGCGGGGCTGCAGTTTCTTGTGTTTGGACTGCTGCATGCCGTGTATCTGTCGATCAATCATGGATGGCGGGTGCATCGGGGGACGAAGGGAAAGTCGGCGCCGCTTGGCCCGGCTGCCGCGATCGGGGTACGGGTGGGCAGCGTGGCGATAACGTTTCTAGCCGTGCTAGTGGCGCAGATCTTCTTTCGTGCGGCGGGTGTTGGTGCGGCGGTGGCTATGCTGGGAGGGATGATGGGGCTGCACAGGTACGTTCCGCTTGCGATTGGGGCGTATCGGCCGACACACGGCACGCTGCTGCTTTTGCTGGCAGGCTATGCGGTGGTGTGGGGGATGCCGAACACGCAGCAGATTCTGAGCCGGTTTGTCCCGTCGAGTGAGTTGACGAACTTTGACCGGAGTGAGGGTGGAGTTCGAATCGCGTGGGAGCCACGGGCGGCTTGGGGGCTGGTGTTGGGTTTGGTGTTCTTTCTTATTCTGGTGAAGATGCAGGATCCGAGTACGTTTTTGTACTTTCAGTTTTAGAAGAACAAAAGACAAAGCAGATCCTCCGCTGCGCGAAGGATGACAATCAACCAGAGAGGAAGAGCGGATGGCGGTGACGGAGGCTG
>CAXTJC010000227.1:0-5797 GCA_964244225.1 uncultured Acidobacteriaceae bacterium | reverse complement strand
GGCCGCAATTACGGTGGTCGATGGCGATGCACGGCAGTCCCTTGAGCGGGAGGGCAGCAATAACTTCGATGTGCTCGTGGTGGATGCCTTCTCCGGTGACGCGATTCCGGTTCATCTGCTGACGGTCGAAGCCGCACAGCTTTATCGACGGCATCTGCGGCCTGATGGAGTCCTCGCCTTCCATATCTCGAACCAGTACCTGGATCTTGCGCCAGTACTCGCTACACTTGCTGCGCGAGAGGGTTTGAGAGCGCGGGTCGTCGACTCGCCGGCGGAGAGCGCGAAGGGCATCTTCGCCGCGCGCTGGGTGCTACTGGCGTCGCCAGGCTCTCCTCTGTTTGCCCCTGCTGACGGCGGTCCCGGTGCGCCGTTGCAGCCATCAGCCCTGCCGGCATGGACGGACGACTACTCCAGCCTGATGCCGATCGTGCGCTGGGGCGGCAGCGCCCGCTAGTCGGAAGGCGCGGCGGGGATAGCTGAGGGATAATAGACACGAACGCGCGTGGTCTATTCGCGTCGCTATCTCTGCCATCTTCCCTGAATCTTTTGCCATCTCAACCTGAACGAACGGAGTCTGTTGCCATGAGCCAAGCTACCCACACCACCGGATCAACGACCGCCGCATGGGCAGCCCTCACCGATCACTTCGAAGCGATCAAGGGAAGCACGTTGCGCGAGATGTTCGATATGGATCCGGAGCGCGCGACGCGCTACTCGCTTGAGGCTGCCGGTCTCTTTGTTGACTTCTCAAAGAACCGCATCACAGACGAGACACTGCGGCTGCTGCAGGCACTGGCCGAAGAGTCCGGTCTGCGAGCCAAGATCGATGCCATGTTCTCCGGCGAGAAGATCAACATCACGGAGAATAGGGCCGTTTTGCACGTGGCCCTGCGGGCGCAAAAGGGTGAATCTATTGTGGTCGAGGGAGTGGACGTGGTGCCGGAGGTGCACGCGGTCCTGGATAAGATGAGCAGGTTTGCGGATCGCGTCCGGTCGGGCGATTGGAAGGGGTTCACCGGCAGGCCGATTGAAACGGTAGTCAATATCGGCATCGGCGGCTCGGATTTAGGACCTGTGATGGCGTATGAGGCCTTGCGCCACTATAGCCAGCGTTCCCTGCAGTTCCGCTTCGTTTCAAATGTGGACGACACCGATATCGCGGAGGCAACACACGATCTCGACCCGGAGACCACGCTGTTTCTCGTAGCCTCGAAGACTTTCACGACGCTCGAGACGATGACCAATGCGCATTCGGCGCGTACCTGGCTGCTCGAAAGCGCAAATGGCCTGAAGAACGAGAAGGCCGTTGTAAACCACTTCGTCGCGATCTCGACAAACGCGAAAGAGGTGGAAAAGTTCGGCATCGACACCGAGAACATGTTCGGATTCTGGGACTGGGTGGGCGGCCGCTACTCGATAGATTCGGCGATCGGGCTCTCCACCATGATCGCGATCGGCCCCGACAACTTCCGCAAGATGCTCGCCGGCTTTCATGCCATGGACGAACACTTCAGGACGGCTCCGTTCGAGAAGAATCTGCCCGTCATCATGGCGCTGCTCAGCGTCTGGTACAACGACTTCTTCGGCGCGCAGACCGTGGCCGTGCTTCCGTATGAGCAGTATCTGAAACGCTTCCCCGCGTACCTGCAGCAGCTCACCATGGAATCGAACGGTAAGCACGTCACGCTCTCGGGCGCACCTGTGACGCACGATACCGGCGCAATCTACTGGGGTGAGCCTGGAACCAATGGGCAGCATAGCTTCTATCAGCTGATTCATCAGGGAACGCGGCTGATCCCGTGCGACTTCATCGGGTTTTCCCGCTCGCTGAACCCACTTGGAAAACATCACGACATCCTAATTGCGAACGTCTTTGCTCAGGCTGAGGCGCTTGCCTTCGGCAAGACCGCCGAGCAGGTCAAGGCGGAAGGCACAGCCGACTGGCTGGTACCGCATCGCGTCTTCGAGGGCAACCGGCCATCAAACGTGATTCTCGCGCTGGAACTGACGCCTGAGATCCTCGGCACCCTGGTCGCGCTCTATGAGCACCTCGTCTTCGTCCAGGGCGTAATCTGGCAGATTGACTCGTTCGATCAATGGGGAGTCGAGTTGGGCAAAGTGCTCGCCAATCGGATCGTTCCAGAGCTTGAGGGCAGCGGCGAGCTGAAGCACGATACCTCCACCAATGCTCTCATCGAGCGCTATCGGAGCGAACGCCGCGACAGCTAGCTCCAAAGGTCCGGTCCTATCGCGCGTGAGATTTTTCTCGCGGCGATGTTCCTGTGTTCGCGGCCGGTAGTGCGTCCGCGTTGACCCAGAGAGCGCGGAACTGCTTCTCTGCCGCGTCTGCCCCGCTCCGGTCGCCCTGTGCCGAAAGCAGCTCCGCCAGCCTGCGTTGCGCCAGTGGCCCGACGGTGCTCTCTGAAAGAAGATCGTAGCCGTGGCGTCGCGCCGCCTGCTCCAGATCCGGCAGGGCTAAGTCGTCCTGAGCGCCGAGGCTGTGCGCCACGCCGCGAAGGTAGACGGCAGTCGGCGGCTGGTCGCGCTCGCTGTCCACCTTGGATAACGCCGCGAGCGCCTGCATGGGCTGCCTGGATGAGATCGCCGCCGCACCGTGGATCAGCGGCACCAGGATATCTGTGGCGGTGTCGTGAAGATGGCTGCCTTCGAGAAGGTGGGATTCCGCCTCGGTAGAAGCTCTCGCGCTCGATGGAGTGCAGAGGGCTTCGGCAAAGGCAATGTGGAAAGCAGCCGATCTGCCATAGGTCAGCAGCTCGGCATCATGCGCCAGGGCAGCCACTTCGCCGCAGCGACCGGCAAGCGCGCGATCGAAGGCTGCCTGGGCAAGCATGCCGGCTGCCGCGCTCGAGGTCTCCGCCCGGCTCCTGGCCTGATCGGCTCCGGCTCGCCACGCAGTCAGACCAGCATTGAAGCGGCCTGCATCATCCATTACGAGCGCCTGCTGAAAGCTCGTTTGCAGATCGCTCGCTGCGGAAAAGGAAGGCGCCGGCGCTCCGTTGAGGTAGGTGGCCATCACGCCGTCACAGTCACAGTGCAGTCCTAGCTCGGCAGTTTTCTGCTGCAGGGCAAGCGCTTCGCGAGAACGATCCAGGCCGATCAGCGCGTATGCGGCCTCGGAGTACGCGGCAGCGCTCAAGGGGTACAAGCGATAGGCGAGCTCGGCTGTCAGCAGCGCCTCCGTCATATGGCCCTGGACGCGCATTACATGGGCCATGGCGACGAGTGCAAGCTCGTCGTGAGGTCTGGCGTGCAGGAACTGCCGCGCCAGGAGTGTGGCCTTCTGGGGATCCTGATCGCTGAGCAGAGCAGCCGTGATCTGCGCGAGAGGACCGATGCGATCGCCGGTGCGGCCTGAGGCGGCAAGCGCACGCGCCGCGCTCCGGGCGGCTGCGATCTCCGCGCCCTCTTTGTCGTAAATTTCCGCCAGCCGAAGCTCCGCCAGAGCGAAGTCGGGAGCCTGCCCGATCGCCTGCTCGTAGAGCGCGGCGGCATGAAGGCGATCGCCATTCCCGGACGCCGTCTCCGCCTGCGCGAAGAGATTCAATGCAGCCAGATTTGCAGTCGCCTGCTGGGCGAGAGGCGTCGGCGGCAGGACCCGCGCGCCCTCTGTCGCTTCACCAAGCCGGGCGCGAAGCGCGAGGCTGAGCCGAGTGACTGCCGCCGGCAGCTCGGCAGGCGTCGCGGCTTTCTCGGAGAGAGTTCCCAGACGGTCGTTCGACGCGACGTCCACAACATCAAGCTCCAGAGCATAGCCCTCATCCACCTTCGAGAGTTCGCTGTAGAGGTAGGCGCGGGCGCCCAGCCGCTGCGCCGCGGCTCGTGGACTTACGGTCTCCGGCGCACCATGTTCGGCGGCCGCCACCTGCTGCCTTCCTGCGTTCAGCGCGGCCAGTCCCAGCCAGTGAATACCGGAGCGCTGGCTGAGCTCAAGCTCCAGACCTTCCGCGACGACGTTATCCAGCGTGTCGTCGCCCGTGCGATTCTGCGCGGGAGCGAGCAGGATGGTGTCCTTCGGGCCGAGAACAATCTGCCCAAAGCTGCCGGAGCGCGTCAGGTATACACCGAACCCGGCCAGCAGAAGCGAGAGCGCGCCGGCGCTGATCAACCACGTCCGCAGCTTTGTCGTGGCCTTGCGAGGGGCCGATACCGGAGTGGCGGCGGACGGTTGCCGCCTGCTTCGAGAGGGATGTTGCGGATCGCTTTGCCCGCTTGGTGGGGCCGGCTTGGCAGCGGCTCCATCTGTGGTGATATCGACGGCTATTTGGGCCGCTATCTCGGACCTGGGGCGTGATGCTGTTGTTGGTATCGGGTGAACCGGTATCGAAACTACCTCGGCCGAAGCAGGCAGGCCAATCCCCGGCTCCGGTCCTGCGGCTTTAGGTTCGGCCGTCAAAGCAGCCGGTACCGCTGCGCCCACGTCTGCCGGGTTTGGGGATGATGAGGTCGTAGGCGGGGAGGGCGGAGCCTCCTCAGCTGCCAGTGGATCAGCTTTTGTTGCGATTATCACTGCATCAAGAGCGGGCTGTTGCAGCGTGCTGGATGTGCGGGCATGTGAGGCGGAGGGCGTCCGGTCCAGGACTGTATTTTGGACCAGATCTGCGGCTTGGTCTTCGACCAAGGGCTTGCCGGGATTCGAACTCCGGGAGATCGAGACATCGCGCGGCCGGCTCTCCGGCGTCGGCATGCGCTTCGGTCGAATGAAGTCTGGATCCTCAGAAGGCGCGGGCGTTCTATGCGCGGCCTCGCTCGGTTGACTCGTCTCCTCAGGCCCGGCTTTGCTTCGCAGCTTTCTTGGCCTGCGGGCGATGGGATCGGCCGAGGGCACAAGCGGAACATCAGGTCGTGGCAGCTTACGCAGCCAGTCGCCTTCGCCGCGGCTCGCCAGCTTGCGCAGAGCCTCCTCCACCTCGCGCGCGGTTTGGTACCGCTCGGACCTGTCCTTCACCAGCAGACGCACGATGATCCGTTCAAGCTCGCGCGGAATGGCGACATTCCATGTGCGAATCGGGTCCGGCGACTCGGTGAGCAGAGCCTGAAAGGCCAGTGCCGTTGTGGCGCCGCGAAAGGGCACCCGCCGCGTTGCCATCTCATACAGCACGATGCCGAGCGAGAAGAGATCGGAGCGCGCATCCAGATGCTCGCCCCTGGCCTGCTCCGGAGACATATAGGCGAGCGTTCCCACCGTCGACCCCGCGGAGGTCAACTCCAGCGCACGCGAGTCCCGCCCGCTGCGCAACGCCATGGACACCTTGGCGAGGCCAAAGTCCAGCACCTTCACCTGCCGCTCACTGCCGATCTTGCCCTGCAGGAAGATGTTTGCCGGCTTGATATCGCGATGAACGATGCCTTTGCCGTGCGCGGCCGAGAGGGCGTCGGCGATCTCGAGCCCAAAGCGCACAATCTCCTCCGACGAGCAGGCGCCCTGTGCGATCCGCTCCTTGAGCGTGATGCCTTCAAGGACCTCCATCACCAGATAGGGTTCGCCCTCCTGTTCGCCCATATCGAAGATGGTGCAGATGTGCGGGTGGTTGAGAGAGGATGCAGCCCGGGCCTCCAGGAGAAAGCGCTGCCGCATGCCGGGCGCCTGAAACTCGTCGTGCAGCAGCTTGACCGCAACCTCCCGGTGGAGCCGCTCATCCCAGGCCCGAAAGACGATGCCCATGCCGCCGCCGCCCAGCTTTCCCAGGAGCTCGTATGGGCCGAACTTGTGTCCTACTCCGGCAAGCATGGCCGCTCTTCACTCCCTGGTTCGCACGGCTCTGCATGGCTTCGATCG
>CAXTJC010000226.1:0-5817 GCA_964244225.1 uncultured Acidobacteriaceae bacterium | reverse complement strand
GACATCCACGGCACGCGCCGAATCGACTCTGCGAAGAGCCGATCTCGAAGCGCGGTTTCCCGGGCTTCTCGACCTCGTTGCGAGTAGCCAAGACTATGCCGGATAGAGAAAAAGCGCATCGCAAGCGCCCATCGCGGCGTTCTTTGGCACCTAGAGTTCTGACCTGCTGGTCTCTGTTCGTTGCGGATAGCAGCAGGTTATGCACCTACAATCCTCCATGCTGTGAAACGCCTTGCCGTCATTCACTTCTGAGCCGTCCACTGTTTACCACCTGACTCATTCATCGCCCATATCGAGCTTCCTCCCCATTGGTCTGGTGGCACAGGGCAGCGACTTCTACTACAGGTCCTCGATGTCGATTTCTGGAAGCGCGGCTTCTGCGATTTGCAATAGGAACTTTGTTCCATTTACTATGTGGAACAAAGTTCCGTATGTCTGCTTGGCGTGGCAGGCTCATCGGAGCATTGCATAGAAGGAGATCTATCGTGCCAAACGAACGCGGGTCGATTAGGACAAGAACACTTCGATTCCACGACTACGGAGAACCGTCGGACGTGCTCCGACTGGAAGAGACAGAGCTCTCCGGCCCCGGCGCCAAACGTATCAGTGTACGCGTCCATGCTTGCGGTCTCAACCCGGCAGATTGGGCGCTCTGCCGAGGACTGTTTGGAGGAAAACTCCCACGCGGCGTGGGGCTCGATGTCTCCGGGACGGTCGACGCTGTCGGTGAAGGTGTAGAGGATGTCGTGCCCGGGGATGAGGTTCTCGGGCCAGCCGATTTTGCCGGTGCGCCGGTAGCGGGGGCGTCGGATTTTGCGATCCTGCACTACTGGACGCATCGGCCAACCGGTCTCGATCCGACGCAGGCCGCAGCCTTGCCGTTGGCGGTCGAAACAGCCTTTCGCAACCTTGAGATCCTACGCGTGAGTGCTGGACAGACCATTCTCATCCACGGCGCGGGAACAGCCGTTGGATTTGCCGCTGTTCAGATGGCGCTGATGCGTGGCGCGCATGTAATCGCTACCGCCGGAGAGACATTTGCTGAGCGGTTACGTTCACTTGGCGCGATGGTCACCTCGTACGGCGATGGCATGGTGGAACGAGTGCTTGCACTTACAGGAAGATCACCGGACCTGATCTTGGACGCAGGACCAGTCAGCGGTGTGCTGCCCCTGCTGATCAGAATCGCAGGTGACGCATCGCATGTGCTTACCGTTAGCGACTTCGCCGCAGCCAAGGAACTTGGGGTTCGCAGCAGTCTTGGAGAAGACCCTACCTTGCGCTGGGACGCTCTCCGCGGCTTTGTACAGCTTGCAGGGGAAGGCAAGTTCACGGTGCCGGTCAGCCGCACGTTTCCTTTAGAGGATTGGCGCGTAGCGCTCGATCTCAGCCAAAGCCAACGGGCACGCGGCAAACTCGTACTCCTGCCGTGAGCGGAGTTACAGTCCTCTGATTCGATCTCAGATTTGTGGAACTAACGCGAATGCCTGCTGTCCATAACGTCCCACCAAGGAGAACATCATGCCCAACGAACGCATTGCCCTAGTTACCGGAGCTAATCAAGGGGTCGGTCTTCAGGTAGCCAAAGAACTTGTAGCGAACGGCGTTACAGTGCTGGTCGGGTCGCGCGATTTCACGCGCGGCGAGACCGCAGCAAAGGAGATTGGGTCGGGCGCCATCGCTCTCCAGCTCGACGTCACGGATGCGGCTTTGATCGCGGCGGCGGCGGAACGCGTGCGCAAGGAGTTTGGCCGCCTCGACCTGCTGGTCAACAACGCGGCTATCTCGAATACCAACAAGGGCGATTTGTCGCTCCAGGAGTATGCCAAGCTGACCCTCGCGAGCAATGCTCCACTTGATGAGGTACGTGCCGTATGGGAGACCAACGTGTTCGGTGTCCTGGCCGTGTACCAGGCGATGCTTCCGCTCCTGCGCGAGTCGTCGGATGCACGCATCGTCAACGTATCGAGTGGAGTAGGCTCGCTGACGACGAACGCGGACCCGGGTTTCTCCTATCGCATGTTCTATGGTCCGGTTTACCCCGCGTCCAAGGCAGCCCTCAACGCGATCACGCTGGCCATGATGATTGAACTGGAGTCAACTGGAATCAAGGTCAACTTAGTCTCTCCAGGATTTACGAAGACCAAACTCAACGGCTATGAAGGGACGGAGTCTGTCGAAGATGGCTCTCGCGAGGTGGTGCGGGTTGCGCTGCTAGTCCGGATGGCCCGACAGGAACATTCACACGCTGGGAAGACACCACACTTCCGTGGTGATTGACTAGCGGGGGCATTACGTTCATCACGTTGCTGCCCTTTATTACTTGGTTAGTCACGGGGGCGTTTGCGGATTTCGATGTTGAGGCGCTTAATTTTTTGGTTGAGTGTGGAGAGCGGGATTTTGAAGAACTCGGACGCCTCAGTCTGGTTCCAGTGGCAGCGCTCCAGCCGGTCGGAGATGATGCGGCGCTCGATCTCTTCCATGAGTTCGAAAAGGGAAGCGTCCGGCCGATGTTCGAGTGCGGTCGCGGTGTAGCTGCTGCCGGTGATCTGCGGCGGAAGGAGATCAGGGGCGATGACGCGGGCGTTTGCAAGGACGATGCCGCGCTCCATGGCGTTTTCGAGCTCGCGTACGTTGCCGGGCCAGTCGTAGTCCATCAGGATGCGCAGCGACTCCGGCGAGAGGACCTTCTGTTCCACGCCGTTTTCCTTGGCGTAGAAGTCCAAGAAGTGCTGCGAGAGCAGGGGAATATCGGACTTGCGTGTACGCAACGGCGGAAGCTCCAGCGCGATCACGTTGAGGCGATAGAAGAGATCTTCGCGAAAGCGGCCTTCGCGGACGGCATTCTGCAGGTTGACATTGGTGGCGGCGAGGATGCGGACGTCGACCTGAATCTCCTGCGTGCCGCCGAGCTGCATGAAGCGGCGATCCTGCAGGACGCGCAGAATTTTGGCTTGCATGTCCATGCCCATGGTGCCGATCTCATCGAGGAAGAGAGTGCCGCCATCGGCTACTTCGAACAAGCCTTTTTTACTGGAGATAGCAGAGGTGAAGGCGCCGCGCACGTGACCGAAGAGGGTAGATTCGAGCAGCTCCGACGGCACGGCTCCGGTGTTGACGGGAACGAAGGGGCGATCGCGGCGCGGTGAGTTGGCGTGCAGAGCCTTGGCGATGAGCTCCTTGCCGGTGCCGCTTTCACCCTGAATCAAAACAGTAGAGCGGGAGGGCGCGACCTGGACGACAACATCGAAGAGGCGGAGCATGGGCTCGCTCTTGCCGATAATGTTTTCAAAGCTGTAGCGCTGCTTGAGGGTGCGGCGAAGCAGAACGACCTCGGACTCGGCGCGGCGGCGGGCGATGGCGGAGCGAATGTCGAGAATCAGCTTCTCGTTGTCCCAGGGCTTCTGGACGAAGTTGTCTGCGCCGGCGCGGATGGCTTCCACCACATTGCCGACCGTCCCGTAGGCCGTGATCATGATGACCGGAAGCTGGGGACGGAGTTCGACGATGTGGGGAAGAAGGTCGAGGCCGCTCTCGCCGGGAAGAGCGAGGTCGAGCAGGAGAAGATCGAACTCTTCGCGCGCGAGCAGATCGAGCCCGGTTGTGCCTTCGGGAGCGATGGTGACGGAAAAACCTTCGAGAGTAAGAAGGACCTCGAGCGACTCGCGGACAGCGGCCTCATCGTCAATGATGAGGATTCGCGGCAGGGAACGATGTGCCGCGGACGCGTCGACGGGCCCCACGGATTCAGCAACGGCGATTGCTTCAGACATGCAGTATGGTCCTTTCACCCGCGTCGGAGGCAGCGTCTGAGAGTGCGGAAGCAAAGGCAGGGAACTCGAGTTCAAAGGTGGTGCCAATGCCCAGAGAGCTTTCTACCTGGATTTTTCCACCGTGCTCCTGCATGATGCCGTAGCTCACGGCAAGGCCAAGACCGGTGCCTTTATGCTCGCCTTCGCGGGGCGCGGTTTTGGTGGTGAAGAACGGGTCGTAGATGCGATGAAGGTGCTCCTGGCTGATGCCGCTGCCTGTGTCCTGGATGCGAATGATCGCGCTTCCCGGGCGGTTATAGGTTGTGACGGCGATGCGGCCGGCGGAGGACTGCATCATGGCATCCTTGGCGTTTAGGAGGAAGTTCAGCAGCACCTGCTGGATCTTGCCCTGATTGCCCTGAACGGAAGAGAGGGCGGAGTCCAGATCGAGATCGACCGATATCTTCGCGGTCTTGAGCTGATGGTCGATCAGGTTGACGGTCTCGCGCAGCAGCCGGTTGAGATCGACACTGGTTCGCTCCGTGCCGCTGGTTCGCGAGAAGTTAAGCAGGCCATTGACGATCTCAGAGGCGCGGAAGCTCTGCTGCGTGATCTTTTCGAGAACAGGGGTCAGCTTGGCGTCGCCGGCCATCTGCTTGGTCAGCATCTGCGTGTAGGCGGAGATGACGGCGAGCGGCGTATTGACCTCGTGCGCGACACCGGCGGCGAGCAGGCCGATCGAGGAGAGCTTCTCGGACTGGGTGAGCTGCGCCTCGAGCTCGACGCGATCGGTGACGTCATCGATGAGGATGATGCGGCCGACCGGCACGGCTGACTTCGAGACCAGCGGCGCAACCGCGATGTTGGCGATGTGCGGCTCGCCATCCGGCAGCTCGATTCTGTACTTATAGAAGGCGTGCGTCCCATGGTCCAGCCGAACACTGTCGATCTTGCGCAGGAAGTCGATGGGAAGCACAGCGGAGAGCGGCTTACGCAGGACGTCGGCTCTCGAGAGGCCGAAGAGGACCTCCATGCGGCGATTCCAGCTTTCGATGTGGTCGTCGAGATCGACCGCGAAGACGCCGACGTTGATGGATTCGACGATGTTCTCGTGGAACTCCTTCAGGCGTTCGAACTCGCCGATCTGGCGTTCGAGCCTGCGATAGAGCTGGGCGTTCTGAATGGCAATGCCGATGTAGCTGGCGAGGGATTCGAGCAGCTCGACGTCTTCACTCGACAGAAAGTCCCCGAGCCGTGTGAGCCCGAGACCGATCACGGCGACGGTTCTGGTGCCGGAGCCCTCGCGCGAGGCGACACGGCAAGGAAGGTAGTAGTTGAGATCGAGCCGAGAGGCTGAGGCGCGCTCGGAGCTGGGCAGCCGCAGCACCTGGCGAGGGTTCTCCCAGAAGATGTGGTTGGTCGATTGCGCTTCGTCGAAGTTCAGGAAGCGAAGGTCCAGACCGGTCAGCTCATTCGCGGAGAGATCGGCCAGACCGTGCGATCCGGCGAGATGGAAGGCGGGGCGGCCGATGGAGCTTTCGTCCGAAAGGAAGACGGCGACACGGGTTACTAGAAGGGTCTGGGGGAGCCGCTCGACGATGGCATCGACCAGCGTGCGGAGATCGGTCTGGGAGTTGAGGCCGCGACCGAACTCGACGAGCGTCTCCCGGTAGTCGAAGCGCTTCTGGTCGAAGAGGCGATCGACTCTGGCCTGAATGGCTCGCTTGAGTGGATCGAAAACCAGGCCGGTGATCGTCACCGCAGCCACAAGGCCCCAGAGGCGAAGATTGGGGAGCCGGCTGCGAACGGTCTCGGCCGTGACGGCGAGAACAGCAAAGTAGAGGCCGACCAGGGACGCCGTGGCGAGAGTGTAGGTCACGCCGCGCTTGAAGATCAGGTCGGTGTCCATGAGGCGATAGCGGACGATCGCCCAGCTGAAGGTGAGCGGGAGCACCACAAGCGACAGCCCGGCGATTTTCGTCAGCAGGCCCGGTATGGGCAGATCGGCCATGTATGGAATGGCGTAAAAGAGGGTATAAGGCGTGACCGCGACGAAGGTTCCGCG
>CAXTJC010000225.1:0-5824 GCA_964244225.1 uncultured Acidobacteriaceae bacterium | reverse complement strand
CTTTGAGCATTTCTCCTGATGCTGGCCGCTGTTCGGCTGCAGTGGAGGCCATTTTCCTTGAGAGAAAATGGCACGGGTGAATGCGGCCCGGGGTACACCTTCAGGAGAAACGCTTTAGAGCGCGCTTCTTTGCGGGAGTGTCGAGTTTATCCGCCTCTTTTTTTTCGATCGAGGATAGAGCTTCTGCGGCTCGGGCGAGTTCGAGCGCCTGGCGGAGATTCTTGCCGTCAAACGCGGCGCGGGCCTGGTCGAGGGTGTCACGCAGGAGAGTGCCGAGGGCGGAGTCCTTGGGGAGATCGTGCTCTTCGGCGTGCTCGAGAAGTTTGCGGAACTCGCGGCGGATGGCCTCTTCGAGCTCGGGCGAGAGTGCGGGAGTATTTTTTGATTCCGCAGCGATGGCGGCGAAGCTGAGGTGCTCGGCGGAGCGGAGGAGGTCGGCAGCAGGTCGAGCCTCCTTCTGATCGATGCTTGCCTGCGCGAGGTGAACGAGGGTCGAGGCAGCTTCGACCTGGGCGAGGCCTTGCAGGGCTTCGACGCGTCCGAGGTGTTCGAAGGCGCGCCGGATGTGCTTTGCGGCGGACTTGCCTTCGTGCTTCTCCTCGTGATCCTTCTCACGTTTCTTAGGGTGCTTCTTGCCGGGCTTGTGAGGTGTCTCCGGCGGGGGCGGAGCGTGTTTCTTCGCTTTTGGTGCAGGAGCGATTGCTGGTTTTGTCACTGCGATCTGCTTGCTGGTGGTCATTCGGTGCGTCCTTAGGGTGCATGAGGCTTGAGGGCTTCAAGGGGTTGGATGCGGGCAGCAGCCTTGGGTCTCTGCTGTATGCAAGTTGGGCTGGTGCCGCGTGCCTAGAGCAACGTCTGATCAAGTCAAAGATCCCTCTCTTTCAGGAGGGAGATTGCAGCTGGTCCGAACAAAAGCAGGTTCCTCCCCTTCGGCTTCGCTCAGGGTCGGAATAGAAGAAAGAAAGGCAAAGACTTGTTCGGTGTCTCCTTCGGTTTTTGAGGTTTAAGAGTTGGAGTTTTCTTCGGGCGAGGGGTTGGCTTCCGCGAGCAGATGGGCGGTGTCGAGGAGTGTGAGAAGGAGGCGGCGGAGGGCGGTTTCGCGGCCGGTTGGGTCGTACCACTCAGCCAGGGTGTGGATGCCGCCGCCGGTACCGCCGGCGCCGAGGGCTACGGCGGGGATGCCGAGCGAGAGGGGGAGGTTGGCGTCGGTTGAGCCGATGCGAATCTCCGAGCGGAGGCCGAGGTGACGGTCGACGGCGTGGAGGGTATGGAGGAGAGGCGAATCCGGGGGGAGAGTAGCGGCGGGACGGTCGCCGATGAGTTCGATCGTAAGAGTTGCGGGCGAATGGGCGGGGTTGGCCTGATTGGCTTCGGCGAGGACCTGGGCGGCGGTGTGGCGGAGGAGATCGGCGATCTGCTGAAGGGTGTTGGGGTCGGTGGAGCGGAGGTCGAGCTGGGCCGAGGCGGAGGACGGGATGGAGTTGATGGAGGTGCCGCCGGTGATGGTGCCTGGGTTGAGGGTGGTGCGGGGATCGGCGGGTAGAGGGAGGTCGGCGAGGGCGATGAGGATGCGGGAGAGAAGGGTGATGGGGTTGGGTGTGCCGGAGTCTGTCCAGGAGTGGCCGCCGGGGCCGGAGACGGTGAGGCGAAAGCGTTGACTGCCGAGGGCGCGGGTGACGATGGCGGAGTCGCCGGCGCCGTCGAGGATGATAGCGGCGGCGATGCGGCGGGCGTAGCGGCCGCGTGTGAAGAGGTGGCGCATGCCGCGTAGATTGCCCTCGCCCTCCTCACCGGTGTTGGCGCAGAAGAGGAGGGTTACGGGCGGGGTGATGGTGGCGAACTGGAGGGCGGCGGCGAGGCCGAGAAGAGCGGAGAGGCCGGCAGCGTTATCGCAGGCGCCGGGAGCGAGGATGCGGGCGCCGTCTTCGATGGGGGTGCAGGGAGTGCCGGCGGGGAAGACGGTGTCGAGGTGGGCGGAGAGGAGGAGGACCGGGACGTCGGCGTGCGTGGAGGCGGCGGGGAGTTCGGCTAGGGCGTTGCCTTCGTCATCGAGGTGGGGGTCAGCGAGGCCGAGCGAGGCGAAGAGGGCGAGGACGGCGTGGGCACGGTCGTGTTCCGCGAAGGGGGGTGCGGGAGTGCCGACCAGATGGAGGAGCCATTGGCGCAGCTGAGGCTGGTGCAGGTGCAGCCAATGAAAGGCGCGGTGGACGGGCGTGGCGGCGGCGAGATGGGCGATGCGGCGCTGCGCGCTGGCGATGGGGTTAGTTGTCGTCGGAGTCGTGGGGGTCATGCGTAGTGGACCTCGACGAGGAAGAGGCCGCGGGCGGGGGCGGTAGGGCCGGCGGCGGAGCGATCTCGTGCCGCGAGGATGGCGGGGATGCACTCCGGCGCGAGGCGGCCGGAGCCGGCGAGGACGAAGGAGCCGACGAGATTGCGAACCATGTGGTGAAGGAAGCCGCTGCCGGTGACGCGATAGATGAGCAGGCCGTCCGGCGTCTGCGTCCAGGCGGAGGCGAAGATAGTGCGGCAAGGGGTGGGTGGCGACTCAGGATAGTTGGGCAGCGGATCGTCGGGCGGGCGGAGGGGACTCGCCGGATCGAGCGCGGCGGAGCGGGCGGCGGCGAAGCTGGTGAAGTCATGGGTGCCGAGGATGTGGGTCGCGGCCTGTTGAAGGGAGGGCAGATGAAGCGGGAAGGGGCAGTCCCAGACGAAGGGAGCGAGCATGGGGGAGCAGATGCGGTCGGGCTCGGGGGAGGATCTTCGCTGGGATAGGGGGGCATCGAGAAGGAGCGGGCGGCCGGGAAAGATGCGGTACTCGTAGGTCTTGGAGACGGCGGAATGGCGCGCGTGGAAGGGCGGGGCGGCGGGCTCGACCGAGAGGATGCGGATGGAGGGCGGGAGGATGCGGTTGAGGGCGCGATGCAGATTGACGGCGGGAATGGGCGCGGCGAGGGCGAAGCTGGCGACCTGGCAAAGGGCGTGGACGCCGGCGTCAGTGCGGCCGGAGCCCTGCGGGAGGACGCGCTCGCCGGTGATGCGGGCGAGAGCGCCGGCGAGGTGGCCCTGCACGGTGGGGAGCGAGGGTTGGATCTGCCAGCCGTGAAGATGCGTGCCGTCGTAGCTGAGGATGGTCTTCCAGAGCGGCATGGGCTCGACGGTACCACGGAGGCTTGGGCGGGACGATCCGGGTATACTTTTCCGGACTACAGATAGTCTTTGCGGATACTCTTTGCGAAAACTCTGGAACCAAGGGGAGCGAGGGCGCGTATGTGACCCCAGCCGCGTGCGTGCGCGGAGGCATGGAGCGAAAGAAACGAGTCCTTGCCCGGGCATAGCGCGTCTAGTGCTGTATTCGTAGAGTGCTGCATTCAGGAATGCTTGGGTTGTGGGCGTGGTTTGCCTGTGACGTGGATGGTAGAGACAGGGAAAGGCCTGTGCCGCGGACGGAACGGTGTGCGGCAGGGCGGGAGTTGGAGAACGTATCGTGACGATTCGAGAGTTGCAGGCGACGGCGAGCAGCGCCCTTCTGGTTATGAGTTTGACGACGCAGCCGATGCTGGCACAGGCGACACCGCCACAGACAGGGGGTGCGGCGCAGCAGCAGGGCACCACACCGCAGCAGCCGCCGCAGACAGGAGTGGGACCGCAACAGGTGAGCCCGACGGCGCCGACGCAGGCACAGCCATCCCAGACATCGACGGCACCGACCGAGAACGCCGAGACGGGGCGGACCGGACTTCCGCAGACACCGGAGCCGAAGGCGACGGAGCCGTTCGGTTTGCGGGACACGGTGAAGGATTACACGCAGCCCCGCTCGCACTTTCGGAACCCGATCGCACCCTATACGGCTATCGGCTATCCCTTGCCAAAGCTGACGAACTCGCAGCGTCTAGGAACGCTGCTGCGGGACGGCAAGATTTATTTGAGCCTGGCGGATGCGGTGACGCTGGCGGTGGAGAACAACTTCGATATCGAGATTGCACGGATCAACCTGGACATCGCGGATACGGACATTCTGCGGACGAAGGGCGGATCAACGCTGCGCGGTGTTTCGACCGGACTGGTGACGGGCACGATCGGCGGAACGCAGACGGCGGTAACTGGCGGCGGCGGGCCGGGTGGGACGACGACGGCGACGGGCGGCGGCGGCACGGGCGCCTCGGGGCTGGTGCTGAGCACGAACGGTGGCGGGCCACAGCCGTACAGCTTCGATCCGGCGTTGACGGGAAATATTCAGTATGAGTCTTCGAGTACGCCGCAGTCGACGACGTTCATTACAGGAACTAACTTCCTGGCGAACAAGACGGAGACGTACAACTTCGGGTATCAGCAGGGATATAAGACGGGAACGCTGCTGAATGTGACCTTCAACAATGCACGGCAGACCACGAACAGCCAGCGGACAAGTTACAGTCCGCTGCTGCAGTCCTCTTTTCGGGCGCAAGCGACGCAGCACCTGCTCCAGGGATTCGGCACAGGGCTGAACGGGCGTTTTATTCTGCAAGCGAAGAATGACCGGCGGATCACGGACTCGGCCTTTCGCCAGCAGGTCATCTATACGATTTCGCAGATTGAGAATATTTATTGGTCACTCGTCAGCGCGTATGAAAACGAACAGTCGAAAGAACGTGCGCTCCAGCAGAGCACGCAGCTCTCTTCTGATAACCGCAAGCAGCTGGAGATCGGGACACTCGCGCCGCTTGACGTCGTCAACTCGGATGCCACAGTAGCCAGCGATAAACAGGCGCTCATTACAGCACAGTCGCTTTTGGAGTATCAGCAGTTGCTGATGAAGCAGGCGATTGCACGAGATCTTGCTGATCCACAGCTTTCGAATGCTCCCGTGGTTCCGACAGACCGAGTTGGACTCGATCGGCTTCCCGAAGAGGACACCTCTGTAGAAAACCTGGTGCAGCAAGCGTTCGTGAATAACCCTCAGATTGAGCAGGCCGTACTCAGCTTGAAGAACAACGAGATCACGATTAAGGCTTTCCGGAATGGACTGCTGCCGATCATTGATGCCTATGGATTCTATGGTGGGAGCGGGCTTGGTGGTGCTCAGAACCCTGGACAGGTACTTACCGATAACAACGGCAATCCGATCCCTATTACCCCAGCGAATGGTGGGGCGACTCCTGCGGGATACGGAAGTGTGCTAAAGAATACCGTGAACAATAACTTTCCGGATTACGGTGTGGGTGTGAACATTACAATTCCCCTGCGGAATCGGCCGGCTCAGGCGGATCAGGCACGGGCGCAGATGGAGTTGCGGCAGACGCAGCTGCGGTTGCAGCAGCTTTACATTCAGACGCGGATCAATGTGGTCAATGGGCAGTATGCGTTGACGAATGACCGGGCGAGTGTGCAGTCGGCGCAGGCGGCGCGGGACTTTGCGGCGCAGAGTCTGGATGCGGAGCAGAAGAAGTATAAGCTGGGGGCTTCAACGACGGCGAACGTACTGACGCAGGAGCGCAACCTGGCCACGGCAGAGAACAATCTGATTACGGCGACGGGAACGTATGCGACGGACCGCGTTGGATTGCAGCAGCTGCTGTCGAATACGCTTGATCGCTATGGGATCAGCCTGGTGGATGCGGCGTCGGGTGTTGTGAGCCAGCAGCCGGTGATTCCAGGGCTGACGGCGCCGAAAGCTCCGGCGCCGCCGAAGCCGATTTCGGCTACGCCGCCTCCGGCGTAGACACTGGTTGTTCGGTGAAAGGCTCATCGTAGCTCCTGAGAGGAGTGCGGTGAGCCTTTTGCTGTTGTGGTTTATGGTGATCTGCCGGAGTTTGTTGCAGCCCGAGGCAAGGTATAGGGATTCTTC
>CAXTJC010000224.1:5580-5828 GCA_964244225.1 uncultured Acidobacteriaceae bacterium | reverse complement strand
AGAGCTTCGCGAGGCGCAGGCGCATCTCAACTCCGAGCAGTTTCACCAGCAGATACTGGAGGCGCAGGCCGCAGCGAAGGAAGCGCAGACCAGGATGAACTCACCCGAGTTTCGGGCAGATATGGAGCGCGCGCAGAAGCAGGTCCAGGAGACAACTGCACGGATGAACTCGCCGGAGTTCCGGGCGCAGATGGCGCAAATGATGAAGATCAACTCACCCGAGTTTCAGGCAGATATGGAGCGCGCGC
>CAXTJC010000224.1:0-5570 GCA_964244225.1 uncultured Acidobacteriaceae bacterium | reverse complement strand
CGACTGCACGGATGAACTCGCCGGAGTTCCAAGCCGAGATGGAGCGGGCGCGTGAGATGGCCGCGGCGGCTGAGGCGATTCGAGCAGGAAAGCTGCACTGCGTGCGAGGGGCAGACGGGGCCGTGTCTTGCACGAGTGAGACGGCAGGAAAGGCTGAGGGAAGAAAAGATTAGTAACCGGCGGCTTTGCCGTAGGAGCGCCGACTATCGTGGCCGCCCTGAAGCTCGTGGGATTTAGGGTCGATGGCGATGAGTTCGCAGTCTCCCCAGGAGCCGGGAGAGTGCTCGTCGGCGGTCATCTGCCGGTTGGTCTTGTAGCCCATGGCGGCCAGCTGTGCGGCGATGTCGTTGGGGAAGCTGCGTTCGAGGTCGAGGCGGTCGGGCAGATATTGGTGATGGAAGCGCGGAGCATCGGCAGCCTGCTGGATATTAAGGCCGTTATCGAGCGTGCTGATGAGGGTGTTGGCGACCGTGGTGATGATCGTCGAGCCGCCAGGGGTGCCAAGCACGAGGCGGACGCGGCGGCGATGGAAGAGCGAGCGACGCCCGAGGACGATCGTAGGAGTCATGGCGGAGAGCGGCCGCTTTCCCGGAGCAATCGCGTTCGCCGGTCCCTGGATGAGGCCATACATGTTGGGCACGCCCTGCTTGGAGGCGAAGTCGTCCATCTCATCGTTCATGAGGAAGCCGAGTGACCCGATGGTGACACCGGAGCCGAAGGTGTTGTTGAGCGTGTAGGTGTTGGCGACGGCGTTTCCGTCTTTATCGACGATGGAAAAATGCGTGGTCTGCGGAGACTCGTGCGGCGCGGGAGCGAGCTGCGGTGGCGGCGGAAGGAAGCCTGAGGGACGCTTGAGATCGGCGGAAGGCGTGGGTTTCGCAGGGTCGATCGAGGCTCGCCAGGCGGCGCCATACTTACGGCTAGCTATCTCGCGGAGCGGCTGCGGGGTGAAGTCGGGGTCGCCAAGGTAGTCGGCGCGATCCATATAGGCACGGCGAAAGGCCTCTGTGATGCGGTGGACTTGTGGAGCGGAACGATCGGGACCGAGCTTCGGCAGTTTGTAACCGGAGAGGATGTTTAATATTTCGACGAGGACGATTCCGCCGGAAGACGGAGGCGGCGCGGTGATGATCTTGTAACCATGATAGTTGCCGATGACGGGAGCACGGTCTTTGACCTGGTAGGCGGCGAGATCGGCGGTGGTAATCAGACCGCCATGTCGTTGCATCTCGCCGGCGATGGTATGGGCCATCTCACCGGTATAGAAGTCGTTTGGATTGGCGGCGATTCTGCGCAAAGTCTCGGCAAGGATAGGCTGCCGGAGGCGCTCGCCGGCTTTGTAGAAGTCGCCGTCCCGCTGGAAGATGTGGGCGGAGTCGGGGAACTGGGCGAGGGTCTTGTTCTGAAGGTTGGCGGCTTCCGGCTCGGACAGGTTGTAACCGGAGTCGGCCAGTTTGATCGCGGGGGCCATGTCCTCTGCGAGTGAGAGCTTGCCGAACCGGGACTGCGCATAGACCAGGCCGGCGACAGTGCCGGGGACGCCGGAGGCGAGATAGCCCTCGGTAGAGCGCCCGGGGGCGACATCGCCCTGAGCGTCGAGATACATATCGCGGGTGGCGGCGGCGGGAGCTTTCTCCCGATAGTCGAGGAAGTGCATCTGCCATTTGTAACCATGACGGTTACGGATTAGCATGAAGCCGCCGCCGCCGAGGTTGCCGGCCTGGGGGTAGACGACTGCGAGCGAAAAGGCGACGGCAACGGCGGCGTCGATTGCATTGCCACCCTGTTCGAGGATCTGAACGCCGGCGTCGGTGGCGTCATGCTGAATGGTGACGACCATGGCGTGCCTGGTGCGGACGGGCCCGTCGTTCGGGAGATCGTAGGCGGGGATCTGCGCTGGGGCGTTCGCGGAAAACGCGAGAAGAGCGATGAGGGCTCCGGTGCGTGCGTGCAAGGCGGTCTCCTGTCTGCGGTGTGGAGAGCATACAGGAGGCTGTGAAGACTGCAGAGCATGCGGCGCAACAAAGGCGGCCGTTGCCGGCCGCCTTCTCGTGTTGCTTCGGGATTGAGGTGGGTTACTTGCTTGACTTCTTTTTTGCGGCAGGCTGGGCCGTGGCGCCGGGGCTGTCCGGCGTGCTGCCCTGGTAGCGGGAGTGCTTACCGTCGCCGGGCTGGAGGGGCGAGATGCCCGCTTTCTGCATGAGCTGCGCGGCGATCTCGTAGATCTCTTCAGGCGCGTAGTCGGGCGAGAAGAGGCTGCGTGTCTCGCCGATCACAGGGCCTTCGGCCGCATAGTCGGGAACACCGGGAAGGACTTCGAGCTGTTCGCCATCGGCCCAGTCCGCGGGGCCGGACCACACGCCCTTGACGTCGGCGTACTCGCCCTCCTGCGACCAGGTGTAGAGCTTGCGGTGCGAGCCGATCGCCTGCCACTTGCGGGCCTCGGGAATCTTGGCGTCGTCGATGTTAGGGGTGGGAAGCATCTTGGTGATCTCGACCCCGGTGATCTTGCGAAGGGCAAGCGCGTAGGCAGCCTGGTGAACGCCGCCGCGCACCATGAGATAGCCGATCACGTCGCGTGCGGCCGGGTTGGTGGTCATCTGATAGCAGCGATGCTTGTGGGTGCGCGCGCCGGTCTCGAGAAAGAAGTTGTGCAGCAGATCGGTGACGAGGGTGCCGGACGAGAAGACGTTCGCACCGGACCAGAAGTGGCCCATGGAGTCCATGACCTGGTGGCCGCCGCCGCCGACGATGGTGTGGTGCGTGTTGCGCAGGTTGGCGGCGTTGAGGCCGGGCGCGTCGACGGGATCGCCTTCAGGATAGGAGCCCTCGAGCATGAGGTTGATCGCGGTCGAGACGAGTTCAACATGGCCAAGCTCTTCGGCGGTGATGCTGGCGACGAGATCATAGAAGGGCTTCAGCTTCTTCTTTTCCTTGAAGCCGAAGGACTGGTGAAGGTAGTTGTTCAGCGTGGACATCTCGCCGAACTTGCCGCCGAGCAGCTCCTGGATGGCGGCGGCGCCGTTCGGATCCGGGTTTGCGGGCTTTTGTAACGGAATGAGGAGCTTTTCTGAACGCATGAACATGGTGGGGAGATCTCCAGGTGAGTCTTGGTTGGTCAGGGGGGCTCAAGACGTTCGTTTGAGAGTGCGAAGAGCCGAAAGGTTACGGCTGGATTGATATTCGATGTGATGCCCGGGCCGAGAGAGGCCCCTGTGAATTGAGGTGGAGACGTTGATAGCATGAAGATTGACAAAGTGCGGCAACAAATCGCGGTCGCTCGGCGCAGAGGCGGATCAGGACATCGTTCCCAGCAGGGCAAGGGTGGCCTCGTCGCGCTGGCCGGAGAAGAAGGTATCGAGGGCGGCGCGGAAGAGCGGGGAGTCGGGATCGGCGACGGCGAAGAGGGTCATCGAGGAGCGAAACTTGAGGTCGTCGGGGTACGGAAAGATGTCGGCGGCGCTGCGGTCCGCGTGGGCGAGAACGAGAGTGGTGCACTCGCGAAGGCGCGGGCCGAGGATAGCGTGAGCGACGAAGGCGACGGCCTCATCCATGCTGCGGATGGCGAAGCGCCGGGCGGTTGGGCTCGAGCCCAGGCCGGCGATCTGGGGAAAGATGAACCACATCCAGTGCGAGCGCTTGGCCCCGGCGGTGAGTTCGGCGTGGGCCTGCGGGTAGACGGAGGATTGAGCGTCGACGAAGCGCTCCAGGTCGAAGGTGTCGTTTTGCATTGGGATCTTTGTTGGGATGCGGGGTGTGGTGCCAGGGTCAGTTGCCATACCAGTGGCGGCGGATGTGCGGTTGCTCGGGGAGGGATTGGCGGCGGCGGATCTCGGCGAGGAGATGGGCGGTGTTGTAGGTCATCTCGGGCAGGGTGATGGAGGTTTGGCCGTCGGAGGAGCGGACGAACCAGGTGGCTTTGCCGGCCGATCGGCTCTGGTAGCGCTCGACGTGGTGGAGGTCTTCCCAAAGGATGTCGGCATGGGGGCGCCCAAAGAGGCTGCGGAGGTGGAGGCCCTGTTCATCGAGCGAGAGGGTGCGAGCGAGCAGAAGCAGGGCGGAGACGCCGAGGATCAGGGCCAGCGGAAGGCGGTAGTGGTGGACGGCGTGGAGGTTGCCATGGAGGACGGCGGGAGTATCCGCGGCAAGAGCGAAGGCGGTGAAGGCAAGGCAGCCGAGAAGGAAAAAGGTAACACCGGGGCGGAGGGGGTAGATCAGGACGGGGCCGTGCTGGTTGCGATCGGCATGGGGTGCGCCGCCACGGCTGACAAGCGAGGCGAAGAGACGAAGGAAGGGTTCGAGCAGGAGGTGCATGGGAGGAAGGATAGATGGGTTGGCGGCCGTGAGGATAAGAGCCGCGCGAACTTAGAATGGAGCTATGGCTACGCGGGTGCGATCGTTTGCGAAGGTGAATCTGGGGCTGCGGATTGGGCCGGTACGGGCAGATGGATTTCATGGGCTGGTCACGCTGTATCAAACGCTCGCGCTGCATGATTTTGTAACGGTGACGGCGCGGCGGGCGGGGGCGACGCGTATTGTGATTCGGACGGAGCACCTGCGGGTGCCGATTGATGCGCGGAACACGGCGTGGCAGATGGTGGAGCGGGCGCTCAAAGCGATGGGGGTGACGGCCGAGGTAGAGATCGGGATCGAGAAGCGGCTGCCGGTGCAGGGTGGCATGGGGGCAGGCAGTGCGAACGCGGCGGCGGCGCTGCTGGGCCTGGAGCGGGAGCTTGGGGTAAGGCTGGGGGAGGCGGAGCGGCTGCGGGTGGCGGCGGAGGTGGGGTCGGATGTGCCGCTGTTTCTGGTGGGTGGGGCGGTGCTGGGGACAGGGCGCGGAGAGTGTGTGCGGGCGATGCCGGATGTTGGGCTCTTGGGAGAGGACCGGGGTGCTGGAGGTGGTGTGGCCTGCGTGGTGGCGGTGCCGCGTGTAGGGGTCTCGACGCCGATGGCGTTTCGGGAGTGGGACCGTCTGGTGCGGGAGGGCGGGGTGCCGGCATTGACGTCCGCCACCGAACAAAGTAGATTAAGAGAGTTGAGTCTCGCGTATACGTCTGCTTTTGCCCTTGGGGCGGCGGCAGACGGGCATCCCAGTGCTATTGGTGCCAAGCCAGACACTTCCGGTATCGACCTCGTTCTTCCCGAATCAAGTCAGTCTTCTAAGAGACAACAGGAGGGGAACGAGAGCGATCTAGCGGAGAATACCCTTCTCTCGCTTGTCCGCACCGGGATCGAAAACGACTTTGAAGAGGTCGTGTTTTCGTTTCATCCCTCCCTGCGTTCAACCAAGCGACTTCTGATGGGTGATAGCTCCGGGCAGCCTGCGATCTATGCGGCGCTGTCGGGGTCCGGTTCGGCGCTCTTCGGGCTGTATCGGTCCGTGGAGGATGCGCGAGCGGCTCAACAACGTGTTCAGACCTCGGGAACCGAGGCTCTCCTGACGGAGACCCTGTCTCGAGACAAGTACTGGACGCGAACGTATCACGAGGCGGACTGAAGTTTACGGACGTGCTGCCGATAACGAGGCAGGCTGACGGAAATGGAGGCGCTTGGCGGGTTAGACTGAATTG
>CAXTJC010000223.1:0-5874 GCA_964244225.1 uncultured Acidobacteriaceae bacterium | reverse complement strand
CCGTCCATCATGTCGCTTGGCGCCACGATATCCGCTCCCGCCACCGCCAGCGACAACGCGGTCCGCGCCAGCAGCGGCAGGCTGGCATCGTTCTCCACATGCGCGTGGTCGCCATCTCGCGCCACAACGCCGCAGTGCCCGTGGCTGGTGTACTCGCACAGGCACACGTCCGCGATCATCACCAGGCCATCCAGCGCCCGTTCGTCTTTGAGCGCCCGCAGCCCCTGCTGCACGATGCCATCCGCCGCCCACGCCCCCGATCCCTGCTCATCCTTCTCCGCCGGCAGCCCGAACAGCAGCAGGCCGCCCAGCCCCAGCGCCGAGCACTCCCGCGCCTCCTTCAGCGCCTCGTCAATCGACAGGTTGAAGACCCCCGGCATCGAGCCGATCGGCTTCCGCACCCCCTCGCCCGGCACCAGAAACAGGGGATAGATCAACTGCCCCGGCCGCAGATGCGTCTCCCGCACCAGACCTCGTAAAGCCTCCGTCCGTCGCATTCGCCGCAGCCGCGTCACTGGAAAGTCCATAGCCCGATTCTACGGCGAGGCCGCCCCCAGCATCTCAAGCGGCATGCTCCCCCGCGCGCTTCTCACGCTCTCGCTCGCTGCCGCCGGTCTTCCGCTCCGCGCGCAAACCTCGCCTGCCAGCCGCCCCACGCCCACCCGCCTGCACTCCCTGCTCGTGCTCTCGAAGAAGGCCCACACCCTCGCCATCGTCGATCCCGCCAGCCTCCAGGTGCTCGCCCGCATCCCGGTCGGCAACGACCCGCACGAGGTCATCGCCTCCGCCGACGGCGCCACCGCCTATGTCTCGAACTACGGCTTTGGCGCCTACAACACCCTTGCCGTCGTCGACCTCATCCACCAGAAGCCGCTGCCCGCCATCGACCTCGGCGCTCTCCGCGGCCCGCACGGCCTCGCCTTTGTCGACCAGAAGGTCTGGTTCACCGCCGAAGCCGCCAAGGTCATCGCCCGCTACGACCCTGCCACCAAACAGGTCGACTGGATCCTCGGCACCGGCCAGAACCGCACCCACATGCTCTTCGTCGCGCCCGACCTCAGCTGCATCGTCGCCGCCAACGTCAACTCCGCGACCATCTCCGTGTTTGAGCGAGCCGAAGTCCCGCTCCCCGGTGCCGGCGGCCCGCCACCCGTTCCCGAAAGCTCCGCCCTCACCGTCGCCCACTCCTCCGCGCCCGTCAGCATCGAGCACGAGACCACACCGCCGCCTCCAGGCCCACCACCTGGCCCACCCCGCGAAGACTGGAGCCAGACCGTCATCCCAGTCGGCCGCGGCGCCGAAGGCTTCGACCTCTCGCCCGACGGGAAAGAGATCTGGGTCGCCAACGCCACCGACCGTACCCTCTCCATCATCGATGTCGCACAGAGAAAAGTGATAGCCACCCTGCCCGACAGCATCGAGCATGCCAATCGGCTCAAGTTCACCCTCGACGGCAAGCGCGTGCTCATCACATCGCTCGGCGGCGTTGCGCTTACGGTCTATGACGCGGCATCCCGCCAGCCCATCAAGCAGCTCGACCTTGGCTTCGGAACCTTGGGCCGCGGCGCCGCCGGCATCCTCATCGAGCCCACCGGCCGCCGCGCCTTCATCGCCTGCTCGCCCGACAATACCGTCGCCGTCCTCGACCTTGCCACCCTCACCGTCACCGGCCACATCGACGCCGGCCCCGACCCCGACGGCCTCGCCTGGGCCACCCGGCCCTAGCGTCCTGCCTGGGAGGCATTCCGCATCCGGTCAGCTTCTTTCACCAGCGCCTGATGCAGAATCATCTTGAGGTAGGTTTGGTAGCGAAGACCGCGTTCTTCTGCCTGAGAACGTGCCAGGTCAACATCGCTGCGATCCAGCCTGATCGTGATGGTAGGAGTCTGGCCGCGCCGAACTAACGTTCCGCGACCGAGAGTTCCGTCCTGCGCTGCACCTTTGAACTCCTTCAGCAGCGCGCCTTGGTTGTCCGCCCACCATCGAGCTTCCTCGGACTCGTCCTTAAATTCCGGGGTTTCGATTCTTTTTGGCATCCTCTAACTCCTTCTGTTCGGTGTAAAACTTTCGCGCCTGTCTGTCTGCGGCGAATGCTGTGACGACGCGAAGGTCATTGCCGCGCTGCGTCACAACGACAAACAAAATGCGTCCGCTCAGGGTTTCGCCCAGGTACAAGAAACGAACTTCGCCATTGCGAATCTGACGCTCTACATCGAAAGGATTGTTGTTGATTACTTGCTCCGCCTCCTCGGTGGAGACTGCGTGCAAAGCAATGTGATTCGTATTGAACGAATCCCAGATAAACATCTGAACTCCTTGGATTCTTGGTGTTGCAGACGCCTAGGATTACGCGACGAAAAATCTGTTCTCCTGTGCAGGGCGGGTACTCCTGTAATAACAGTGTACCTACTATATTGGTCAGTCCAGCAGTAAGTTCTGAAATCTCACGCAGGAAGCGGCGCAGATTCCGGAATCCTTAAATTACAGCCCCATCTCCGCCAGCCCCGGATGCCCCTCGGGCCGCGGCCCCAGCTCCCACCGAAACAGCCGCTCGTCCTCCCGAATCGCCAGATCGTTGATGCTTGCATGCCGCGCCCGCATCAGCCCGTTCTCGTCAAACTCCCACAGCTCATTGCCGTACGACCGGAACCACTGGCCGCTCGTATCATGCGACTCATAGCAGAACCGCACCGCCATGCGGTTCTCCTTGTTGCCCCACAGCTCCTTGATCAGCCGATACTCCAGCTCGCGCTTCCACTTCCGCGTGAGAAACGCCACGATATCCGCCCGCCCCGTCACACTCTCCGTCCGGTTGCGCCAGCGTGAATCGACGCTGTACGCCAGCGCCACCGCCTCCGGGTCGCGCGAGTTCCAGCTATCCTCGGCGGCCCGGACCTTGATCCCAGCGCTCTCCGGCGTGTACGGCGGAAACGGCGGTCGTTGCTCCATGGCGGTCGTATCTCAATCCCAGAGTAGTCCGGCCCGGGCCGCACTGCGATTCAAAGCTGCTGCGCCTCCGTCCATCCGCTACTATCGACCAGCCCCCCATAAGATCAGCCGTCCTCCAGCACCACGCCATGGCCCAGACTCCTGCACCTAAAGGAAGCTCCCCACATGAGCAAACGCAAGCAGCCCACCAGCTCCACCGACACCCTTGAACGCTGCACCTGGGCCCAGGCCGACCCGCTCCTCCGCCACTACCACGACACCGAGTGGGGCGTCCCCCTGCGCGACAGCCGCGCCCTTTGGGAGACCCTCATGCTCGAAGGCTTTCAGGCCGGTCTCTCCTGGCTCGTCATCCTGCGCAAACGCGACGCCTTCCGCCGCGCCTTCGCCCACTTCGACCCCGCCACCGTCGCCGCCTTCACCGAGTCCGACATCCTCCGCCTGCTCGACGATCCCGGTATCGTCCGCTCCCGCGCCAAGATCAAAGCCACCATCGTCGGGGCAAAGATCTATCTCGACATGCAGGCCGCCGGAGACGACTTCGCCGCCCACGTCTGGGGCCTTGCCGGCAACCAGCCCGGCCAGAGCTCCGGCCCTGTCGCCACCCAGACGCCGCTCTCCCGCGCCATCTCCCGCGACCTCCGCCGGCGCGGCTTCAAGTTCGTCGGCCCCGTCATCACCTACGCCTGGATGCAGGCCGTAGGCCTCATCAACGACCACGCCCCACACTGCTTCCGCCACCTCGCCGTCTCGTTGCGACTTAATCGCCAGGCAGCCCTCTAACTCCTGTTACCCGAGCTCCTGTTACCCCAGGACGTCTGGTACCGAAAAGAGGCCCTCCCATGGCAGCACTCACCGGCAAAGTCGTCGCCATCACCGGCGCCAGCAGCGGCATCGGCGAGGCGACAGCGCTCCTTCTGGCGGAGCGCGGCGCTAAAGTCGTCCTCGGCGCCCGCCGTCCGGCCCCGCTTGAAGCCTTATCTCATCGCATCATGGCCACAGGAGCCGAAGCCGCCTTCCTCCCCACCGACGTCAGCCGGCGCGACGACCTCGCCGCCCTCGTCCAGCTCGCTTGCAGCCGCTTCGGCCAGCTCGACGCGCTCATCAGCAACGCCGGCGTCATGCCCGTCTCGCTCCTCGACGAGCTGCGCGTCGACGACTGGGACGCCATGATCGACATCAACCTCAAGGGCGTCCTCTACGGCATCGCCGCCGCCCTCCCCGTCTTCCGCCGGCAGGGCTTCGGGCACTTCGTGAACCTCGCCTCCACCGCCGCGCATCGCATCGTGCCCACCATGTCGGTCTACTCCGCCACCAAGTTTGCCGTGCGCGCCCTCTCCGAAGGCCTCCGTCAGGAGGCTGGCGACAAACTCCGCGTCACCGTCATCTCCCCCGGCTTCACCCACACCAACTTTGCCGAGAGCGTCACCAGCCCCGAGGTCAAGGCCCAGCTGGAGCAGGCCCGCGACAAACTCGCCATGCCGCCCGAGGCCGTCGCCCAAGCCATCGCCTTCGCCCTCGAACAACCGCCCAACATCGATGTCGGCGAGATCATCGTCCGCCCCACCGCGCAGAGCTGAACAACTTCAAAAAAGCCGTCATCTCGACCGGAGCCGGGGTCCCTGGCGAGCGCATCTGCTCGCTGCGGTGAGAGCGAGACAGCAGTATCGTCTCGCGGAGCGGAGAGACCCCTGTACCTCGTCGTTGCTGTTGTTAATCTCGACGTGCACACGCTCCCTACTCTCAAACACCTCCCACAGCTGTATCCCGGTATCCTAGAAGCAGTGCAGTCCGAACCCATCCCCGACCCCCTCCGCGAGCGCAGCGCCGCCTCCCTTGAGTGGCCGAAGCTCCGCGAGCTCCTAGCCCGCCGCACGACCTCCTCCGTCGGCCGCGATCGCATCCTCGCCCTCGAGCCCACCGCCGACCTCCCCTGGATCACCCTCCAGCAGGACCGCATCGACGAGATCCGCGGCCTGATCGCCAGCGGTACACTGTTCGCCTTCGCCGGCGTCTTCGACCCCGAAGACCTGCTCGCCAAGGCCCGCGTCCCTGGCGCTGCTCTCGAAGCCCTCGACCTGCTCCACCTTCTCACCCTGACCGAGCTCGCCGAGAACTGGCGCGCCCTCGCAGCCGA
Organism: uncultured Acidobacteriaceae bacterium; assembly: GCA_964244225.1. GTDB lineage: Bacteria > Acidobacteriota > Terriglobia > Terriglobales > Acidobacteriaceae > Edaphobacter. The sequence goes on along the minus strand of CAXTJC010000223.1, from coordinate 791 downwards.
GCCGCCCAACTCCGTCGCCAGCCGCTGGACTGCTATCACCAGCCTTTCGCAACCGATCTTGGACGCCCACTTCGCCCCGCTCCTCCACGCCCTGCAGGGCAAGATCGAGCCCGACGGCAGCCTCTCGGACGACGCCAGCCCCGAGCTCGCCCGCATCCGCCGCACCCTTGAGCGCCAGCACCGCACCATCCAGGACTCGCTCCGCCGGGCGTTACGCAGCCTTGCGGAGCAAGGCTCACTTCAGGACGAGCTCATCACCGTCCGCGGCGACCGCTTCACCATCCCGGTCAAGACCGAGCAGCGGCGCAAGGTTCCTGGCGTCATCCACGGGTCATCCTCTACCGGCCAGACTGTCTTCATCGAGCCCATGGAGACGGTCGAGGCCAACAACGAGCTCCTCCGCCTGCTCGACGAAGAACAGTCCGAGATCCATCGCATCCTCGTCAGCATGACGCGCATCGTCGGCCTCCACGCCGACAGTCTTCTCAGCAGCGCGGCGGTTCTCGCCGAGCTCGACAGCCTCACCGCCCGCGCCCGCTTTGCCGATCAGCTCGATTGCCTCCGGCCCGTCCTCACCGCCGGCGGCGACGCCATCACCCTGCGCAGCGCCCGCCATCCCCTGCTCGCCATGCGCCTCGCCGAACAGGGCGTCCCGCTCATCCCCCTGACCCTCATCCTTGAGGGCGGCGCGCGCCAGCTCATCATCTCCGGCCCCAACACCGGCGGCAAAACCGTCGGCCTCAAGACCCTCGGCCTGCTCGCGCTCATGGCCCAGGCCGGTCTGCCCGTCC
>CAXTJC010000222.1:0-5880 GCA_964244225.1 uncultured Acidobacteriaceae bacterium | reverse complement strand
GTCGGAGCCATCGCTGCCCTCTTCTTTTTCTCCTGGAAGAACCTGGCCTGCTTCGCCATCATGTACTTCTTCTCTATCAATGTCGGCATCGGCATGGCCTACCATCGCCTGCTGACCCACCGCGGCTATAGAACCCCCAAGTGGGTTGAGTACTTCGTCACCGCCTGCGGCTGCCTCGCGCTTGAGGGCGGACCGATCTTCTGGGTCGCCACCCACCGCGTTCATCACCAGAACTCCGACCACGAAGGCGATCCGCACACCCCGCACGACGGCACCTGGTGGGCGCACGCCGGCTGGATTCTCTCCGGCCGCGCCCTCCACTCCGAAACCGCGCTCCTTGGCCGCTATGCCCCTGATCTCACCCGCGACAAGGTCCACGTCTGGCTCTCGAAGTACCACTACCTCCCGCTCATCGCCACCGGCCTCGCGCAGCTCGCCATCGGTGCCGCGCTCTCACCCGGCCATCGCGTCCTCGGTGCCTTCACCATGGTTCTATGGGGAACCTTCCTCCGCACTACCCTCGGCCTCCACGCTACCTGGCTCGTCAACTCGGCCACCCATCTGTGGGGCAATCGTCGCTTCGAGACCAAGGACGACTCCCGCAACAACTGGTGGGTCGCTCTTCTCACCGGCGGCGAGGGTTGGCACAACAACCACCACGCCCATCCGGTTTCGGCCCGTCATGGCCTCGCTTGGTATGAGTTCGACGTCAACTACTACGGCATCTGGCTGCTCGAGCAGGTCGGCCTTGCGAAGAAAGTCCAGGTCGCCAAGTTTGACCGCCACAACCCCAAGCCCGCCGGCGCCAACTAAATTCGCTGGCACGCATCAAGCGGGAAGGGCGCAGACTCAAAGTCTGCGCCCTTCCCGCCTGCATTTCTTTCTGTCATTCCAAGCGAAGTCGAGGAACCTGCTTCTCGCTTCTACGACGGAGCGAGGCGAGTTGTCTTAGACCCGAAACATCACCTCGACGCCGCATGTCCCAAAAGAACACTGCCGTGAGAACATTTCTCTATGAGCGATTTAATTCCGAAACCAGGCGCAGTCAAGATCGGCGGCCTCGGCCGCAAAGCCCAAAAGCTGCAAGCGATGCGCGAGAAGGCTGAACAAGGAAAGTCTGGCTCCAAGCCCATGGCCGCAGCGTCTACTTCCTCGTTCAAGGCAAAAGACTCCTTCGCGAACACAAAGAAGACAACCTTCCAGCGCAAGGCCGTTTAGCGATCGGCACTGCATAGTGCCGCGTCCTCACAGGACCGCCAGCTTTTAGCCTGCCCGCCCGGGCTCGATCTGCCCTCAATCGGTCGTTTCGATGCGTTCCGTTGATTAACTCTGATCGCCTCGCCATGAACTTCACCCAACGTCGCGGTGCCATCGCCTTCGCCATCGTCCTCGGTGTCCTGCTCACCGGCGTCACCGTCACGCTCAATATCGGCTGGATCATCCTCAATGAGCGCCGCGTTGCCCTGCTCGTGCTCGGCATCATCTTCTTCGCCGCCCTGCTCACCGGCGTCGTGCTCAACACCATCTTTCTCGTGCGCGAGGTCCGCCGCAATCAGCGCCAGGACTCCTTCCTGAACGCCGTCACCCACGAGCTCAAAACTCCCATCGCCTCCATCCGCCTCTACCTCGAAACCCTCCAGCGCCGCGCCGTTGACGAAGACAAGCGCCAGGAGTTCTACCGCATCATGCTGTCGGACGCCGAGCGTCTCCACGCCACCGTTGAACGGGTGCTCAAGGCCGGAGAGCTCGGCCAGCGTCATCGCGACCGACGCCGGGTCGAGCTCGAACCCCTCCTCGCCGAGTCCATCGCCACCATCCTCCGCCAGAACAATCTCCCTCCCTCCGCCATCACCCTCGTTCCCGTACCTGGAGCCGTCCGCCTGCACATCCTCGGAATCGCCGAAGACCTCCGCACAGCCCTTATCAACGTCCTCGAAAACGCCGTCAAATACTCGCCCGAAGGCGTCGACATCCGCGTCTCCCTCCTTATCGAGAACTACACCAATGCCGTTATCCGCATCACCGACACCGGCCTCGGCCTGCCCCCCGGCCAGCACAAACGCATCTTCAAGCGCTTCTATCGCGTTCCCGGCCGCAACGCCACCCGCATCAAGGGAACCGGCCTCGGCCTCTTCCTCGTCCGGCACATCCTTCGCCAGCACGGCGGCAATGCCACCGCCGAGTCCCGCGGCCCCAACGAGGGCACCACCATGATCCTCACCCTTCCCCTCGCGCCGGCAACCGAGATCTGAGCCATCTCCAGCAGTCGCATACACAGCGCCTCCGCAACATAGCACCAGAGCTTACCGAGGTACCGCTTCGGCTCTCAACCCAAGCAGCATTCCTTTGTCCAACACCCCGCTGAATGCGATACCCTTATCTCTCCGGAGGCCGGACTTGCCTGACTCAGAGCAGACGACGCGCGACGCTGTGCTCGCCCCTTCCACTCCCGCCGGGGAGACCGCCTGGAACTCAAGCGAAATCAGCCGTCATTCTGCCGAAGCCGACCTCTCCGCGTCCGAGCCCGACCGGCTTCCTCAATCTCATGAACTCAATCAGTCCCTCGCCCGCCTGGAGATGAACTCGCATCAGGTCAGGCTCTATCTCGACAGCATCGAAGAAAAGATCAGCCGCATGGAACCCCGCCTCGAACAGATGCGCGACCTCCAGCAGCTCTCGCCGTCGGCACAGCCGCCATCGCTGTACTCCTCCGACCAGCCGATGCCGTCCACACCACCCGCCGGCGCTGTCACGCAGAACTCCGGTTCGGCCGCGCTGGACGCCGACATCCCGATCCCCATTCCCGCGGAGTCCACCACGGAACGCCGCAGACGCAGATTCAACATCCCGCCGCCTGCAGGTGGGGCCTATGCCGATCGCCTCGGCCAGCCTCTTACAGAGAGTGGCCCCCTTGCGGAAGAGGAGCCCTGGGCGCTTCGGCCATGGCTGCTCTCCCGCCGCAAACAGCTCTCCGTCGCCGGCGCTATCTTTCTCGCCTTCGTGACGATTCTCACCTTCGGCGCCGGTAATCGCTCCAAGCCATCCGCGTCCCAAGCACTCACCGCCAACACACCAACCTCCGCCGCCCTTGGCAGCACCGCTCCACCAAAAAGCTCCGCCGGCATTCCCATCTCGGAGGCACACGGGACCGCGCCCTCCACCAACCCGCAGCCTCGCATCATCGCCTCTGCATCATCGGCCGCCGGCTCAATACCTACAACAGCGGCTGCTGCCGTCCCAGGCAACTTGACCAACCTGAATCCGAGCCCTAACAACACCGCAGCAGACCTCACCAGCTCCGCTCCTGCGCTCACGCAGCCGAACGATCTTCACGATCTTCGAGATCCCAGGCTTGCCAATACGCCCGCTACAACCCGGCTTATTCCCGCCTCCGGCCGCGTTCGCGTCTCCTCCGGCGTCATGGCCGGCAATCTCATCTCGTCGCGCACGCCAAAGTACCCCGGCGGCTTGGCTGGGCTCTTCCACACCGAAGGCAAGGTCACCCTGCAGGCCATCATCGCCCGTGACGGCCGTGTTGAAAACCTTCGTGTCCTCTCCGGGCATCGTCTCCTTCGCGGCGCCGCGCAGGACGCCGTGCGTACCTGGCGCTACAGACCTTACCTCGTCGGCGGCGTTCCGGTTGAGGTCGCCACCATCATCACGGTCGAGTTCCATCGTTAGGCCGCCAGGTAGACCCGCCAGGAGCCATGCAGCAGTTCATCATCCTCGTCGAAGACGAAGCTCACCTCGCCCAGGGCCTGCTCTTTAACCTTCAAGCCGAGGGCTATCGCACCGAGCACTTTGCCGATGGCGATCTCGCCCTTGCACACCTCCTGGCCGTGCCGGCCAATGGACCTGACGCGCCCGCCGCCATCCTCCTCGACTGCATGCTTCCTGGCGCCGACGGTTTCACTATCGCCCGCACCCTGCGCGAACACCAACGCTTCATTCCCATCCTGATGCTCACCGCACGCTCCCGCCCCGAAGAGATCCTCGAAGGCATCGAAGCCGGCGCAGACGACTACCTCCCTAAGCCCTTTGACCTCACCATCCTCCTGGTCCGCCTGAAAAGTCTCCTCCGCCGCATGTCCTGGCAGAGCTCTTCAGGTGCCGGAATCGCGCCCCCGCCGCAGCCCGCCGACGAGGTCTCCTTCTCCGGCCGCACCATCCGCTTCGACACCCTCGAGCTCCTAGCCCCTAACCGCACCACCCAGCTCACCCTTATGGAGGCCGACCTCCTGCGCTATCTCACCGACCGACCCGCCCAGATCGTCTCCCGCAAAGAGATCCTCGAGCAGGTCTGGCGCGTCCACGAAGACACCGACACCCGCGTCGTCGATAACTTCATCGTCCGCCTGCGCCGCTATATCGAAGACGACCCCGCCCACCCACGCCACCTCACCACCGTCCGCGGCATCGGCTACCGCTTTTCTCCCAATCCTTGAGTTCGCCCGATCTTCTGTGTCTTCCGCGAAGCTTCTCTTGGTAGTCCTTCGGAACGGAGGGACAATCCTCGCTGCCGCTTCTACTCATGCTCCCTCTACACTGCTTGAGTGACCCGCCAGCGCTCGACCCTCCTGTTCTCGGCAGCCGCCCTCCTCCTGCTCGCCCTCTGCTGGCTGCTCTGGCCCGCCTCCTCGAAGTCCACGCAGACCCCTGCTTTCAATCCCCCGCAAGCCCGGTCGGATACCTCCACCTCGGCCGAACCGAATGCCGGCACAACAGCTGACGCCACCACCGTCTACGCCCACAATCTTCGCCTCCGCAAAGGCAACCAGTTCCGCATCTATATCCGCTGGCTCCGCGGTCAGATGCTCCCGGCCAAACCCGCCCATGCCCCATCCTTCGACGATCCCGACTCCTTCATCTTCCACCTCGACAAAGGTGTCATCCACGCTAACCTCGGCGATATCGGCAACTTCCTCAACACTGACGTTCCTGCCAACTTTCCTCTGAAGAACATCTCCGTCGTGGGCGAAGGCGACCAGGTTCGCCTCACCGGCACCATGTACAAACTTCATCTGCCGCTGCCCGTCGAGCTCCAGACCACCGTCTCCGCCACCCCCGACGGACGCATTCACCTCCATCTCACCAAGATCAACGTGCTCAAGCGCCCCATGAAAGCTCTGCTCGGCGGTCTCCACGTCGAGATTGATGACATCATGGGCAAGTCGCCCATAAAAGGCGTCGAAGTCTCTGAGAACGACCTCTTCTTCGACACCACCCAACTCCTTCCGCCGCCCCACATCCGCGGTCATCTCACCAGCGTGCGCGTCGCGCGCCCGGACCTCGTCCTCATCTACGGCAACGCCCCAGTGGACGAGACCAAAGCTGCTCAGTGGCACAACTTCCTTCGCCTCTCCGGCGGCACTCTCGACTTCGGCAAACTCTCGATGCACCCCACCGACCTCACCCTCATTGATGCCTCGAACGCGCCCTGGTTCGATCTTGACCTCGTCAACTACCAGGCCCAGCTCGTCAACGGCTACTCCCGCATGACACCGCAGGCCGGCCTGGAGATCTTCATGCCCAGCCTCGATGACAAAACTCCACCTAAAAAAGCTAGTCAGGCCATTACCCTCGAGTGGCTCCGCAACCGCAATCAGTCGCTCCCCGCCGGTATCCCCGTCCACTAGGCGGCGCTTCTGAAGCGGCTTTGCGCAAGCGCTGACGTCGTTATCGAACTCGGCAAGCGCTTCGGCAATAAAACCGTCGCTCCGCCCATGCTGACCGCGAAACGAATGTGCACACGACGGACTTCTTCCGCTGGCCATGCGCAACCACGCCGATTACAGGCGATCCGTGCGGGGATTGCGACTACTCTACAGAGTAGAGAGGTACCGCAGAACGATGGCACCGAGGCGCGACGAAAAGAAGCGG
>CAXTJC010000221.1:0-5880 GCA_964244225.1 uncultured Acidobacteriaceae bacterium | reverse complement strand
TAATGCGCGGGAAGGGCGTCTTGATGTTTTCGAGCTTGCTGGCGTCGCGGCCGATCACGGTAAGGTCCGCGCGATGCGATTCGAGCACACGCGCGACGATGTGGCTGAGAAAGTTTTCAGCAAGCTCCAGCAGATCATCAAGGCCGGCGAAGGCCATCTCGGGCTCGACCATCCAGAACTCGGTCAGGTGCCGGCGGGTCTTCGACTTCTCGGCGCGAAAGGTCGGCCCGAAGGAGTAGACCTTGCCGAGCGCGAGCGCGGTGGCTTCGATGTAGAGCTGGCCGGACTGCGTCAGATAGGCTTTGCCGTCGTCGAAGTAGTCCATCTCGAAGAGCTCGGAGGTGCCTTCGCAGGCGTTGGGCGTGAGGATCGGCGGATCGGTGCGGATGAATCCGTTGGTGTCGAAGTACTCTGCGGCGGCGCGCATGATGGTCGCCCGCACGCGCAGGATGGCGGACTGCCGCGGTGTGCGCACCCAGAGGTGGCGATGCTCCATGAGGAAGTCGACGCCGTGCTCTTTGAGGGTGATGGGGAAGGGCTGCTCCGCGCTGACGGCGGAGAGAACATCGATCGTTTCGACATCGAGCTCGTAGCCCGAGGGTGCGCGCGCGTCGGCACGCACCTTGCCGGTCACGGTCAGCGAGCTTTCAAGTTGGAGCTCCTTGAGGGTGTTGAAGACGTGCTCGGGAACGGCGGCCTTCGGGACGATGCCCTGGATGGTGCCAGTGCCGTCGCGGAAGATCGGAAACAGCAGCTTGCCGGACGCGCGGAGATTGTAGAGCCAGCCGCGCAGCGTGACGGTCTGGCCCTCGTGCTCGGCGAGTGAGGCGATGGTGGCGAGCTGGGCGGAGAGGGTGCTGGAGGTTTCCATGAGGTCGAGCTCTAGTTTAGCTCCAGCGGACCAAGCGGCCATGCACGGCCGCTACTCTGTGCGGGCTGCCTGCAGCCGCTCCGCCCGTAGCTCGGCGTCGCGGCGGAAGCGGTTGAAGAAATCGGATCCTCGCATGGTTACGGACTCGGAGGTTTCGCCGAGTTCATGGGCGATCTCGAGGATGCCCGAGACTTCGATCGGCAGATTCGCGATGTGCCGGCCGATGTTCTCCCAGTCGATGCCGGAGCTTGCGCTGCCTGGCCAGAGGTGTTCGTCGCGGCTGCCGCCGTTGTCGTGCAGGTGCAGCTCCGCGATACGAGGCCGGAGCAGCTCAAAGGCGGCATCGATGCCGGCGCCGGGGTTCTGGTAGTCGGTAAGGTGGGCGTGGCCGACGTCGAGCGTCACGCCGACGGTGTCAAAATGGCCCACGCGTAGGATCTCCAGCAGCCGCTCGGGGGCGGTGACTTCATTCTGCAGGGTCTCAAGCAGGAGCTGTACGCCGAGAGGGCCGGCAAAGGCCTTCAGATGCTCGATCGCGGTCAGCGAATGCTCGAGCGTGCGCGGGCTCCAGGTATCGCCCTTCATGCCAAGGTGCAGGGTGATCGAGCGAAAGGGGATCTGCTCGGCCGACTCCAGCACGCGTTTAATCTCGTCCATGGCTGCGATACGGTGTGACTTTTCCGGGTCGATCAGGTCGAGCGTAGGCGCAACGTGACGGCTCCACTGCGCGTCGGGATACAGCGGCTGGTGCAGCGAGGGCCGCACATCCGTATCGCGAAACCAGTTGGCCAGCTCGCGAATGCTGCCGCGATCGGTGTAGTCGAAGTGATGGCGCGCGGCAAAGACCTCGATCGCCGTAGCGCCCGAACGGTGCATGGCATCGAGCAGCCCGGGGTGAAGACGCTGCTGCAGAAACACATAGGTAGAAAAGCCGGGCCGCATCCTGCCTAAGCTACATCAACGCGATGATCTATGGCAGGAAGGGACAGGGAAGCGACGCGTGTGGCTGAAAAACGAGGGGCGATCCCCGTGGCGTAGCATGGCGTACATCACAGCTGGGGAGGCTCGGGTGCATCGTTTCGGAGAAGGTCTTTTTATTGCGGTTCTGTTTATAGGAAGCGGGCTGGCGCAGACAGGCTCAACGACGGACAGGCCTGTCGCGCAGGCCCAGACCGGAGCCCAGACCGCGACCCCGACCGCCGCACCGACCGCAGCGCAGACGATCGCGAAGATGCAGGCACAGCTTAGGGACTGGGGCGGGCTCAACCGCTATCATGCCGAGAACGCGGCGTTGCCGCCGCCGCCCGCGAGGGAGAAGCGCGTCGTCTTCTTCGGCGACTCGATCACGGACTCGTGGGGCCGAGGTCCTGAGAATGGCACGTTCTTTCCCGGCAAGCCGTATGTGAATCGCGGCATCAGCGGGCAGACCACGCCGCAGATGCTGGTTCGCTTCGAGCAGGATGTGGTGCGGCTTCGGCCGGCGGCGGTCGTGATCCTTGCGGGAACGAACGATATCGCCGGCAATACCGGACCGGAGACGCCGGAGATGATCGAGGACAACTTTCGCGCGATGACGGCGCTGGCCAAGGCGAACGGCATCCAGGTCGTGTTGTCGTCGATCCTGCCGGTGTTTGACTATCCGTGGCGGCCGGGGTTGGAGCCGGCGGGAAAGATTCGCGAGCTGAACGCCTGGCTCAAGGCATTTGCGGCGGATGAGCATGTGGTGTACCTGGATTACGCCGCGAAGCTCGCCGATGAGCGCGGCGGCATGCGCCCGGGCACCTCCAAGGATGGCGTGCACCCCAACGCCGCGGGCTACGCTGTGATGTCGCCGCTGGCCGCGGAGGCGATTGAACGCGCACTTGGCGCGGGCGGCCGATGAGGGCATCCGGCAAGGCTCAGGCAGTTACCTCTGTGTGCGACACACGGGACGGCTCATGGGGGATAATGAAGGTGTTACGAGGTGCCCGCCCGGTGGATGGCTCGGGTGTGCGGCGCCTCCTGTCTCACTCGCCGGACAGCACTCAGTCTGGCTCCCTGTCGCCCTTGGCCAAAACTACCACCCCAGGATCGGATGAATCATGGAACTTTGGAACGACTACGAAGGCAAGCTGCTGGATGGGCAGTTCCGGCTGGATCGACTGATTGGCCCGAAAGGCCGCAGCGCTTTCTTTACCACCAGCGACAAAGACGGCAGGCCGGCGACGATCCGGGTGATCGAGTCGCTGAACGATGAGGATGAGATTCTGGCTCGCTGGAACGCTGTGCGGGCGATCAACGAGCCCAGCCTGGTGGCGATTCTTGCCTGCAACAAGACGGTTCTCGATGGCGTGCATCTGGTGTACGCAGTTCTGGAGTCGACCGATGCAACCCTGTCCGATCTGCTGCGCGAGCGGGCGCTCACGCCCGATGAGACGCGTCAGATGGCCTCGAGCGTGGTGACTGCGCTCGAAGCGCTGCACGCGAAGGGGCTGATCCACGAGCACGTCGAGGCCGACAGCGTGCTGGCGAAGGGCGAAGAGGTGAAGCTGCGCGGAGATTGTGTGCGCGAGGCGCCCGAAGGCGCGGAGGGCGAGACGCTTCGGCGCCGCGATGCGCACGATCTGGCGATGCTGGTGGGGTATGCGCTGACGCAGCGGCGCGATGTGGGCCAGACCCGGCTGCCGCGCCCGTTCGACGATTTTGTCCGGAACGGCATGTCGGGAACATGGGGGTTGAAGGAGATGGGCGGCGTAACGCGGCCGGTTGCGGTCTCGTCCGCGCCGCCGGTCTCTGCCGCAGCTGCGAAAGCGCCGCAGCCGCAGATGGTTTCTGCACCGGTCAAGGCTGCTCCGCTGAAGGCGGAGGAGACACCGGTTGCCGCAGCTGGACCAAAGGCTGTGCCGCCTGCCCGGACAGCCGCCGCGACCCTCTCGCGGCCCGCGGCCGGAGCGGTTGCTTCCACGTCCGCGCAGGCGGTTGCGGCATCATTGTCGGCAGCCCCGCAGGTGCCGACACGGCGGCCCGCACGGGAAGACCGGATCGTGCTTGAGCCCGAGGAGAATGTGAAGTCGCGCTCGATGTTCTGGGCCGCGCTGGCAGCGGCGGCGCTCCTGCTGGTCGGCTTGATCTGGCACTTCACGCATGTCAATGACTCCTCCGCAAAGACCTCCACGCCCGCCGCGGTTCCGGCCCTAGCCCCTGTGCCGGAGTCATCCTCGGCGCTTACGACTCCAGCGAATCCGGTGACTGCGGCAGCGCCGATGAAGCCTTCGGCCGCCACGGCATCGGGGCGGGCCGCCATGGCGCACAGCCACGCGCCTGTCGAGCAGGGGGCTGCCCGAGCCGGCAGCCAGTGGCGGCTGGTGGCGTATACGTTCAATCGCGAGGAGCAGGCGCAGCGCAAGGTGGAGGCGCTGGCGCAGGTGCATCCGGAGCTCAAGCCCGAGGTGTTTACGCCATCAGGGCGCGCGCCGTATCTGGTCGCGCTGGGTGGCTGGATGAGCGTGGACCAGGCTTCAGCGCTGAAGTCCAGGGCGCGGTCCGAGGGGCTGCCGCACGATATCTACACGCAGAACTACCGTGCGCGCTGAAGCGGATGTGTAAAGGAATTCAAAGACTAGGCAACAGCAGATCTATTCGGGATGATGAGCAAAAAGGAAGAGGGCGACGCAGTCTGCGTCGCCCTCTTCCTCGTCTACTAAACGTTTGTAGGGACTACTGGACGTCGCCCGCTTCGAGGTGCGACTCAAGGAAGTAGAGCTGCTCTTCGGCGTCGACGATGAGCTGGTTGAAGAAGTCCGACGTCGGCCCGTCGCCGATGTCATCGACCTTGTCAGAGGTCTCGCGAAGGTTCTGGCAGTAGTGGCCGAGCGAGTCTGCAAGGGCGCGGACGTGATCCATCCCGTTGATGGTCTCAACCGGGTACTCGTTGATGGTCGAGGAGTACGCGGACTGGCGGACGGTGCCATTGGCCACGCCACCGAGCTGCGTGATGCGCTCGGCGATAGGGTCGACCTGCTTGAAGATCACCTTCGCGACGTGATCGAAGACGAGATGGAGCTGATAGAAGTTATCGCCCTTGACGTTCCAGTGAGCGAACTTGGCCTGCGAGTAGAGATCGAGGCCCTCGGCCAGGGGCTGCTGCATCACCGCAACAACCTGCTTCTTGATGTCGTCCGAGAGGGCGACGCGGTTGGGGTACATGCGGTCGATGATCTGGGTAGCAGGACCGGGCGCATGGGTGGACTTGTTCTTCTTGTCGGTATTCTTTTCCGTTAGGGTAGGCATGGATCGTGTGGTCCCTTCTGTGCTGCGTTTGCGTGAGTTGTTGGGTATTGGAGTTCTGCGGAGGAATACACCGCGAATTCTTGGTATATCGGAATAGATGCTGATTTCCGGGCGGAGTGTGGCTGAGGGGCGTGCCGGGTCGAGGCGAACCCATAGGAAGGATGTCCTAAGAAATTAGTTGACAAGGGCCGGCCTGCTCGCGTCTTATGTCCTAAGAGATTAGGAGGAGTGGGCAATGGCGCGACGGGTAAACGAACAGCTAACTCCGCTGGAGTTGGAGTTGATGCAGGCGCTGTGGGCGGGGGGACCCTCTACCGTGGCCGAGGTGCAGGGACGGATGGCGGGCGAGCAGGCCTACACGACGGTGCAGACGATGCTGAACATCCTTGAACGCAAGGGCAGGGTGAAGCATGTGCTGAAGGGAAAGGCCTATGTGTACCGGGCGCTCGTCACGCGCGAAAAGGCGATGGGCAGCGCGGTGCGCGACATGCTGCAGCGGATGTTCGGCGGCTCCGCGGAGGCTCTGCTGCTATCGCTGATGGAGGCCGAGCGGATCGAGCCCGAGGAGCTGGAGCGGCTGGCGCGCAAGGTGGCGGAGGCGGAGAGAGCAGCGGGCAGCAAAGACGACAAGGAGGAGCGGTGATGGAGCGCGCGATGCTGGAGTACGTGTTGAATGCAGTGTGGCAGCTGCCGTTGCTGCTGCTGGGCGGCTGGTTGCTGGTCCGCGTGAGCCGGGCTGA
>CAXTJC010000220.1:0-5895 GCA_964244225.1 uncultured Acidobacteriaceae bacterium | reverse complement strand
AAGGCAGATATCTAGCGCCGAGCTTCTTCTCGATATAGTCCCGCACCTCAACGACGGCATCCGGACTGACGCGGGTGGAGTCGGTTCGCATGTAGGTGATCAGGCCGACTGTCCCTTCGCTGCCGATCTCGACGCCTTCATAGAGCCGCTGCGCGACGCCCATGGTGCGGCGCACGTTGAAGCCAAGGCGGCCGGCCGCGTCCTGCTGCAGCTTGCTGGTGGTAAAGGGCGCTGTCGGGTTGCGCTTACGCTCCTTACGCTCGACACCGCGAACACTCCAGGTGGCCTTCTCCAGCTGGCCGACGACCTCGTCGACAGCCTCTTTATCCGGAAGCGCATTCGAGAGAAACTGCTCTTTGCCGCTTTCGTCCTTGCCGTTCGAGACGCGGATAGGCTTGCCTTCAACGCCGACCATGCGCGCCGTAAACTCCTGGCCGCCTTTGTTGCCCGGCAGCAGATGTGCATCTACTGTCCAGTACTCGACCGGATTAAAGGCGTTGATCTCGCGTTCGCGTTCGACGATTAGCCGCAGCGCCACTGTCTGCACGCGGCCGGCGCTCAGGCCGCGGCGAACCTTATCCCACAGCAGCGGACTGATCTGGTAGCCGACAAGGCGGTCGAGCACGCGCCGCGTCTGCTGCGCATCGACCAGGTTCTCATCCACATCCCGAGCCTTCAGGAAGGCCGCTTTCACCGCCTTGGGCGTGATCTCGTTGAAGGTTACACGCTGCATCTTGCTCTTGTCCTTCATAGAAGGCAGCAGCTGAATCTTCAGGTGCGCGGCAATGGCCTCGCCTTCACGATCCGGATCGGGCGCGAGGAATACGGCATCGGCCTTTGAGGCGAGCTTCTTCAATCGGTCGACCAGCTTCTCCTTACCGGGAGAGACGATCAGCGTTGGCTCAAAGGTGCGCCGGCGCAGCTCCACGCCAATATCGTTCTTGGGCAGGTCCATGATGTGGCCCAGCGAGGCCTCCACCACATACTCACTGCCGAGATATTTATTGATCGTCTTTGCCTTCGCCGGCGACTCTACGATCACAAGAGATTTGCTCATGCTTCCCTTTCCCATCCACAACCGCTGGTGTACTGCGCCAGCACCGGTCCCGCCCACCAACCACCAAGGACCTGACCCTGCGAACCTACCACGCCCTGCCGGAGCGAAGTCAATCGCACCCTCGTGCCCGGCTCTCTTCAGGACCCACGCAAGTGCTTCAATAGACGCGCCCTGCAAAGTTTGGTCACGCCCTGAAGATCACTGGCTCGCGGCAGCTCTCGCGGAGGTCAACGGCTGACCGGCTCGCATCGCTCCAGCGCATCACTTTGCCCTCAAGCTTCACATCGCCCTCAGATAATTCTTGCCCGGCATCTGTCGCACGTGGCCCGCAAGCTCAAGCTCAAACAAAGCGGTAAAGATCTCGGGCGACTCCAGCCTGCCCTCAAGGCGCTCCATCAACTCGTCCAGTTGCAGCGATTCATCCTGCCTGAGATGCTCCAGCACGGCGCGTTCCGCCTCCGGAAGCTCAGCGCTGCTGAATAAGGATGCCATGCCGGACCAATTCGATTCACCGCCCTGCTCGAGCTCGCCTTCAAGCAAGAGGCGAACCTGGCTCGGCAGATCCTCCCACACGTCCTCCCAGGTGGCGGTGAGCTTGGCCCCTTGCTTGATGAGCGTGTTCGGCCCCCAGGCGTTCTTGTTGGTCACGTTGCCGGGCACGGCGTAGACATCGCGATTCTGCTCCATCGCGCAGCGCGCGGTCACACGTGTACCGGAGTGCTCGCCGGCCTCAATCACCAGCACGCCGACGCTTAGCCCGCTGATGATGCGATTGCGAATGGGAAAGTTCTGCGGCGCGGGAAAGGTGCCGAGCGGAAATTCGCTCACGATCGCACCGCCATTGTTGACGATCTCCTCGGCCAATCGCTTGTTCTCTTTCGGATAGATAACATCGATGCTGGTGCCCCAGACGGCAACCGTCTTGCCGTTGCGCGCCGCGAGCGCGCCTTTGTGCGCGGCGGTATCGACGCCGCGTGCCATGCCGCTAAAGATCACCAGACCGCGCGCGGCCAGATCGCGGCTGAGCACCTCCGCCATACCCGCGCCGTAGGGCGAAGGATGCCGTGTGCCCACCACGCCGATGCCCGGCCTGCCGAGCAGGTGTACGTTGCCGCGAACCCACAGCACCGGCGGCGGGTCGTAGATGTTGCGCAGACCATCCGGATAGGCCTCCTCATCGAGCGTCAAAATCTGACCGCCAGCCTCCAGCACCCGTCGCATCTCGTCTTCGGCCGATTGGAGGGCCCGTCCATCAAAGCAGAACTGTGCGGCGGCAGCCGGCATGCCGGCCCCTTCCAACTCGGTCAGAGATGCGGAGAGCATGCGCGCCGCGCCGCCCAGCCTTACGGCCGCACGAGCCGTCCGGATCGCGCCCATGCCCGGGGCCAGAATCATTCCCAGCCATGCCAGACGCGACCGCTGCCCCACACCTTGCTGCTCTTCGAGAACCGATGACCTCACCGCCGTACCCTCCCTGGCCCTTGCCGTTCCGATACACGGCAACATGCAAACTTCTGCAATCACCCTCAACCTAGGTTCGGCATCGGTTCCTGTCAATCACCCGGGCTCCCACGTCTGTGTCACACGGGCGGCACTCTCGTGAGTCCGCGGCAGCATGGCGGAATCAGATAGAACGAGGACCCGTGCTCAAGCCTGCCAAACTCCGCGTCGCGGCCATCAACTTTCTCAACCCCGCTCCCCTGATGTGGGACTTCGAGCATCCGCCCTGCGCGGCCGAGCTGCGGGAGCGATACCAGCTTCACGCCACATCGCCTTCGGCCTGCGCGGCGGAGTTGCTCGCAGGTTCGGCCGACCTCGGTCTGATCCCCATCGCGGCGCTCACCCCTGCGCTCGCGATCGTTCCCGGCTGCACCATCGCGTCGCTCCGCGAGGTTCGCTCGATTCTATTGTTGGTGCGGCAGAGCGCAGCCTCCAGCCTGGCGGACGTTCGATCGGTTGCGGCAGATATCGCATCGCGGTCCTCCGTCGCCTACACGCAGGTGCTCTTTCGCCACTTCCTCAAGACTGCCCCGGCGTTCTTTGAGCACACCGCCGATCCGGTAGCCATGCTGGGCCATGCCGACGCCGCGTTGATCATCGGCGATCCTGCGCTGCTGGCGCGCGAGCGCCGCGTGGAGATCGAAGCCGCCGTCGGGCCCTGTCTGTGGATCGATCTCGCGAGCGAGTGGCATCAGCGAACCGGCCTGCCCTGGGTCGCGGCGGTCTGGGCCGTTCGCCCGGAGATCCTGCCGTCTTCCCGTGTAGGCGCCGCGCAGCTCACCACCGACCTACAAATCTCACGCGATCACGGGCTGGCCCATATCGATGCGCTGGTTGACGAGTGGACACCGCGGCTTGCGGTACCCGCGGCCACAATCCGAACATATCTCTCAGAGAACATCCACTACACACTAGACGCTGCGTGCATCGAGTCCATCACCCTCTTTCGCCGGCTCGCGGCCGATGCGGGCCTTCTGCCGCCGCTTCCTGGACCTAACTTTCTATGACCCTGCCCCGGCACGACACGGTTAAACTTAGAGCGATCTCTGCGACTTACCGAGACGCCATGACGTCTGATCAACCATGACCGCGCAGCTGGCCAGCCTGGGATTTTTCGCTCGTGACGCTCAGCCGCTCGCGTCGGCGGCTCTGTCGCACCTGGCGCTGGCTCTTCCTCACGATCTGGCTGCGGTGCTGCTCGCCGCAACCGAGCAGCACCGCAGCCATGTGCTGCACGTCATTCTGTCTTTTGGCCTGATCGGATTCTTTCTCGTTTCGATCATCGATTCGTCCTTCGTGCCGCTTCCCGTGCCAGGCATCAGCGATCTGATGATCGTCTTCTTCGCCGCGCAGCACACCAATCTGCTTCTCCTCATCAGCGTGGCAACCGCCGGCTCGGCGCTGGGCGGCTATCTCAGCTTTCAGGTGGGACAGAAGGGCGGCATGCAGTTTCTGGAAAAGCATGTGCCGGAGCGCATCTTCAAGCGCGTCTGCGTATGGATGGAGCAGCACGCCATTCTCTCTGTCGCGCTGCCGGCCATTCTGCCGCCGCCTATGCCGCTCTCGCCGTTCGTGCTCGCGGCCGGCGCGCTCAAGATGTCTCTGCAAACCTTCATGGTGGCGTTTACGACCAGCCGCCTGCTGCGCCACGTCATCGCGGCCGGTGCAGGCGTCTACTACGGCCGGCAGGTCCTGCAGCTCTGGAACCGCTTCTCCGATAAGTGGGCAACCACGATCCTGATCGTCTTCTGGAGCGTGCTGCTGATCTTTGTCGGCTTCGGGTTATGGCGGCTGTATCGCACCTCAAAAACAGTCCGTAAAGCTGGAGCGCGGGCCGCAACTGAAGCAGCGGCTACGAGTTAAGTTCTATCGGTAGTGACATCCCGCGGGGATTTGCCGGTGCCTATCCCTGCTTTGAACGTGCCACGCATAGGACGAATCAGAATTTCTGAACATGACAGATGCTGACATATTTGATCTGTGGCTCGAAACGCAGATCCTCCGCTTCGCAAAGGATGACAACCAAAAAGAAGTTTTTCGACTCGCCACACTCGCCTCAGAACTCCCAGCGCAGCAGCGTCGCACCAACCGTAAAGCCTGCTCCCACGCTTGCCAGCAGCACCAGATCGCCCTTCTTCAGGCGGTTCTCCTCAAGCGCCGTTCCCATAGCCAGCGGAATGGTTCCCGCGGTCGTGTTGCCATACCGGTCGATGTTGATGACCACACGGCTCTCCGGCATGCCAAGACGCTCGGCCGTCGATAAAATGATCCGCTTGTTCGCCTGGTGCGGGATAAAGCAGCTCAGATCCTTGCCGGTAATGCCATTGCGCTGGAGGACACGTTCGGACGCCTCCGCCATCTTGCGCACGGCGAACTTATAGACCGCCTGGCCATCCTGGTGGACGAAGTGCATCTTGTCCGCGATGGTTTCGACTGTAGCCGGGTGTAGGCTCCCGCCGCCGGGCATATACAGCGCGGTAACCCCTGAGCCGTCCACCTCATGCCAGTAGTCGATCAGCCCAATCTCGCCTTCGGCGCACGGCTCCAGCAGCACGGCACCCGCGCCATCACCGAAGATCACGCATGTCGTGCGGTCCGTGTAGTCGATGATCGAGCTCATGATGTCGGCGCCGATCACCAGCACGGCCTTGTGCATGCCGCTTTCGATCAGCTTGGCCCCCACCTGCAGCGCATAGGGAAAGCCCGAGCAGGCGGCCGAAAGATCGAATCCCCACGCGTGCTTCGCGCCCAGCTTGTCCTGCACCAGGCAGGCCGCGGCAGGAAACATCATGTCCGGAGTCACTGTGGCCACGATGATGACCTCCACCTCAGAGGCATCCATGCCACGGATCGCCAGACATCGGCGGGCCGCCTCCGCTGCCAGATCGCTCGTGCCCACACCCTTTTCGACGATGTGCCGCTCGCGAATCCCGGTGCGCTCGACGATCCACTCGTTGTTCGTCGCCACCATTCGCTCGAGATCTGCGTTCGTGAGCAGCCTGGGCGGAACATAGGTGCCTACCGCGGAGATCTTCGCTCGCACAGAGACCGTCGGACGCAACGTCAAACTCAACCTTCTCACCTCACGGGTACAGCGATCATGCCCACTCGCAACCTTGCGGGAAAGGCTTATTGTCCAACACCTATAGCGGCACTGTCACCCGGACGCAGCACAAAGTCCCTGCCAAGGCGACCACGGCAAGATTTTAGTGGGAAGCATCAGTTTGTCGAGAGAGGATAGGAAGGAAGAGCACCGGGCGACCTACTGCGCCCATACTAGCCCGTTACCGTTGCTTCCTTCCGGACCTGGCGGGGTTGGCGGGATTACGTCGCGTAGG
>CAXTJC010000219.1:0-5905 GCA_964244225.1 uncultured Acidobacteriaceae bacterium | reverse complement strand
GCGCAGAAAAACCAAAAAGCACTAAAATGCCGCGCACCAGTGTGTTCCATGCCGTTAGCGGAGGCGGCGTCCGGCGAATCAGCGCCTGCATCTCCTCACCTCCGGCATGCTCACGGAACAATGGAAATCCCATCGCCGGTGCATGCCACTGCTCCGCGTCGCTCGATAAGGCCGCCCCGCCGGGCAACGTCAGCACGGCGCCGACAGCTACGTCGCGTGCGGCCAGACTCTGCCGATCCGTCCACGGCGACAAAAATCCGACACTAATCTGCGAGGGATGGAGCGTCTCCGTCGCCCGGAAGATCTGCCGCAGCTCCGATAAACTCTGTGCAAGAAAATGCCGCTTTGAAAGCTGCGCCAGAGCCGGTTGATCGATCGTCGAAGGCTCCCCAAAGCCGATCCCGACGATGTCTAGCCCGGAAGCTCGCACCTTGGCGGAGGCTTGCTCAAGGCCCAGCGGCCCCGTCAGCAGATTCCCGTCGTCGCCCTTCAGCACCTCGTTCTTGCCGTCCGTCATCACGATCAGCTTGGCATCCACATCGGCGGAACTGCCATCGCGCGCCACCTCGCGTTCCAGTATTTCCACCCCGGTAAAGACCGCCTGATAGAGCGCCGTGTTGTTCTTCGGTGATGGCGATGGAAGCGCCGCTACCTGAGCAACAAGGTCCGACCGCCGGCTGCTGAACACCGCTGCCTGAATCGTCGGAACCACCTGATGGCTTTCAAACGGAACAATGGCAACCCGGTCAATCCCCTCCTGCGTCGACCGGAGATACTCTGTGATCGCAGATCTCGCCGCCTCAAACCGGGAGGCTGCCCCGGCCGCCTTGTCGTTCATGCTCCCGCTGATGTCGATCTCGATCAGCACCACGCTTCGCCGCAGACTGCTGGCCGGCCCCGCTCCGGTCGATACATAAAACGGCGCTGTTTCAATTCCGTTCACCTGCAGCTTCACCGCGTCGAGCAGGCTGTCCTTGGGTGGCAGAGCGACCGCTGCCGGCTGACCGCTTGCATCAACCGGTGCAAACGTCGTGCAAAAACATGGTGTCGGCGTCATCGGGCTGCAGTCTTCAATCCGCAGCGGCGCGACGAACTTCAACGCCTTCGCACCTACGGCCGTTGACTCCTGCGCCTGCGTCAGGGTGCCGGCCGCCAGACCGGCCGCTGCGATCCACCTCCACAGCCCCCTCATGGCATCTTCCTTGCCGAGAAGCGAAGTGCCGTCTTTCCTACGAGCAGGTCGTCCTGCTCCTGCAGCTCGAGCGAGGTCGTTACGGTCTTTCCGCGCACGCGCAGCACCCACCGGGCGATTCCCGCCGATCCTCCGGTATCAGGATGGCGCGCAATAAAAAATCGCCCATCCTTTGCGAACAGGACCGCGTGCCTTGGCGCAAGGGCCGCGTCCGGGATGAAGATCGAGGCACCCGGCTCATAGCGCGTTCCCGTCTGCGTCGTCGGCTGGCTGCCTAAAACGTACGACTCTCCATGATCGAGCTCCCATTGCTTCTTGATCTTGCTGTACTTCGCGTGCGCCCGCCCATCGCCGCTGCTGATGAACTGGATCAAGCCATCGCGCAGAAACACCGGCGAGATTGCAGCGCCGAAGCTCGTTCCCGCGCCGACCAGCATCAGCGAAAAGGCCTGCGAGATCTCCGGAACATGCGTTCCCAGAAACGTAAACAGCAACCCACCCAGCAGTCCGCCGATCAACGCCCCGGCGTAGGTGTGCAGCATGCGCGCACGATTCGATTTCACCCAGCGAGCGCCCACGCCTGCTCCCAGCAAGGATGCCGCAACGGCCCACACCCCGACCCGGTACAACGGAGCGGCAGATTCCCCCACGCCGCGACGAAGAACGATATCGAGCAGAATTGCCAGCGCAGCCGCCGCACTCCCAATTCCCAGCCCAAGCCAGATCAGCCGCCCATGCACCCGCCCTGTCTGCAAACGGTCGAAGTACCCGAGCAGCAGCGGGGCTACACCCAGACACAGCGCCCCCAGAAAGATGCTGTCCTCGACCCATCCGGCCCGCGTCGTCGCCACCGCAACCGAAGCGGATGCGGCCAGCACCCAGGCTAGAAGCCCGCCCATGGCGCCGACGAGCGACGCAAAATAAATAGCTCGGTGAAGACTCATAGTCAGGGGTGAAGCCCCACATCAGGAAGGATCGGCAGACTCCGCCACTATACCCCACGCCTGCCCGTAAGCTCGAATGACACTTTCGTCAACAGGCAACCGCTTTGGTTGTACGGCAGGCTGTCCCACAGGCTGGTAAACTCCGGGCTCGTGACCAGCATTTCCCATTCATCCGGACCGCTGCCGCAAGAGCACCCCGAGACCCAGGCCAACCGCCTTGAACGGACACTGTTCGCTCCGGCAAACCTGGCTCGGCTCACCTGCGCCATCGTCGGAACCGGTGCTCTCGGCAGCGAGGTCGCCCGGTTGCTGGGTCAGCTCGGCCTCAGACGCGTGCTCCTCATCGATCCCGATACCATCGCGCCGGTCAATCTGCCGCACAGCATCTTCTTCCGTGGTGAAGTCCTCCTCGGCGAACCTAAGGTCGCCGCCATCGCACGCATCGCCGCATCGCTTTTCCCCTCGACTACCTGGTCGCCCCTGCAACAGGAGATCGCGGACGTCCCCCTCGCAACGCTTGCCTCTGCCAACCTCGTCTTCTCCTGCTCTGACACTCCCATCGCCCGCACCGAAACAGCCCACAGCGTGCGACGCCTGGGAATACCCTCGGTCGACGCCGCTCTGCTTGGCGAGAGCTGGTGGCGCGGTCGCGTCGCCTTCTTCCCCGCGGAGCTCGACGCCGCCTGCTACCTGTGTCAGTTCTCCGAACAGACCCGCTTCACCCTCCTCGTCCACACCGCATCGAGCACCCCTGGCTGCTCCAGCAGGCCAGCCTCTCCCACCCTCGCCAGCACGCCGGTCATGGCCTCGTCTATAGCAGCTCTGGCCGTCGATGTCGGCCTGCGTCACCTGCTTGACCAGAAAGCGGCAGGCCTCGCTCAGGACGCCTTCGCCCTCGAACTCACGCTGACCGGAGCCTCCAGCCACACCAACACTCACCGCCTCCTCCGCAGCACGACCTGTCCCTGGCACGATCCCTCGCTTCGTTCCTCACTGCGCGAAATTGCCGGCAACTCGGCCACCGTTGCGGATCTTCTCGATGAGCTTCACGCCTCCTCCCTTGACCTGGAATGGCCTCTGGTCCGGCGCGCCCGCTGCCTCGAGTGCGGCAACGAAACCGAACCCCTGCTCCGTGTTGCTCGCTTTCGCACCCAGTCCTCCTGCACTATCTGCGGCTCCAACCATCTCCTGCCCATCGAAACCATCTCGGAAGTCCGTCGCGACAGCCGAGAGGCAGCCATGACGCTTGCAGACCTCGGCCTATCCGGCCCTTGTCTCGCGAGCGTCTCTTAGAGGCCTTGTATGCAGGAACGGCCCCTCGGAGACCTCACCACTCGCTTTGCCCTGCTAGCCCTTCTCGCATCGGCGCAGTTCGCCTCCACCTTCGGCGGTGAGATCGCTGCCGTCTCTGTCGGGTCGCTGCTTGGGGCCGTCAGCGTCCTGCTTGCGCTCCGTCTGCATCGTCTGCCGTCACGCTGGTGGCCGCTTCCGCTCGCCGTCCTGCTTGCCTCGCTCGCCGGTGTCGCTGTCTCGCTCCTGCTTCCGGAGACTATTCTGGGCATCCTTTGGGCGCCGCTCGCCGCAGCCCTTGGAGCCATCCTGGCTGGCCTGCTACAGCGGAAAGGAAGTCGGCGATGTGGGCTCTGCAACCGCCGCGTCAGCACCGGGGAGGTCGTCTTCGGCTGTCCGCGCTGCTCCCTGACTGTCTGCGATCACACCTGCTGGGACTTCGCGCATCGCCGCTGCCGGCTCTGCTCTGAGAACCATGTCCCGCTCCTTCCACAGGCCGACCAGTGGTGGGACCGCGTCTTAGGCCCCCGGGCCAACTTCGGACGCTGCCGCGTTTGCCTCACCTCCTTTGAAAACCGCGATCTCCGCAACTGCGGCAGGTGCGGCCGGCCGCAGAGCCGCGAAGACTGGGATGGCGCCAACGGCGAGTGCCTCCGCTGCGGCTGGGTCTGCCCCGATCTTCCGGAGTCGCTCCGTTCCATCCAGGTCTCGGTGAGCGGCGGCGGCGGCAAATTTACTTCGCCTTAGTAGCACCATCACGTACTCTTTCTGGCAGAGGGAAACGTTCTAAACCCGGCGCAGCCGGCAAACAGAGGTTTGGCAAGCATGGCGAAATACCAGATCTACTTCGACACCGTCCGAGGCGAGACCAAGTACACCGTCGACATCGATGAAGAAGAAACCCTCGGACAGACTATCGATGAGATCCTCTTCGATCTGCGCGAGCGGGGCGATGTCCTTCAGGGCGACGGTGAGCCGGAGGTCGTCTGGAACGGACGCAGCCTCGATTTCTCCGATGCGCTGCCCACACAGGGGGTCAGGCCGAATGACGTCCTGCGTGTCTCCACCATTGCGACAAATGGCTGAAAGAAGTATTGAATGCGGCATCTTTTCTGCGGGGTGACAACAGCTTGATGCGGTCAGACAGCTCCATGCGCGACGTAAGAATCGAGAACGAGATCGAGCTCTTTGCCGAAGCCGCCTCCACCGCGCCTGCACGCCTCTCTCCCCCCGTCCGGACCGATCAGGGGCTCCGCTTCACCTTGCGCGCCGCCCCTTCGCTCATCAGGCCGCCCGCCTCTCTCGACTCTCAGTCTTCCCCGGACTGGAGCCGCTGCATCCGCTCCGAGCACACCGTCCGCCTCAGCTTCCCGCGCTACTTTCCGGCCATGCCCATCGAAGCCTTTGTCGAGGAGCCTGTTTTTCATCCCAACGCGCATCCCGACACCGGCTTTCTCTGCCTCTGGTCCATTCACCGCGTCGCGCATAACGCCCTGAACTCCATCGCCCGCGTTGTAGCCGTCCTTGCTTGGCAGCTCTTCAATCGGCAGCCTGAACATGTTATGCAGCCCTCCGCCCTGGGCTGGTTTGACGGCCTTTACCCCTCTGTCCGCGAGCGCATGCTTCCGCTCGCCCACATCCCTCTGCCCATCCCTTACAGCGCGCTTCCCCCCTCCCCGGAACACTGGCGGAGGCGCCTTTCATGATCGGTGCACTCCTCAAATCGCAGCCGCTTCCCGTCACTGTGCTTGGACTTTCTCAACCACAGTCCTCTGAGCCGTCGCCCCAGGCTCTTCAGCAGGAGCCCGGCGTCTCTGCGCGTCTTGCCGTCGTGCTCGCCGGCCGCTTCGATCTGCTTCACCTCATTGGCCTCGGCGGTATGGCGACGGTCTACCTCGCCCGTCATCGCGCCCACGGCGCGCTCTTCGCCATCAAGGTGCTCCGGCAGGAGTTCGCCAGGGACCCCGGCGTGCTCCTGCGCTTTCGCCGCGAAGCTCTCCACGCCGCCTGCCTTCTCGGCCACCCCAACATTGTCTCCGTCCTTGACGTCGAAGAGGCGGATGGCCTGCACTTCCTCACCATGCCCTACGTTCGTGGCGAGGACCTCGACCACCTGCTCACCCGCACTGGCGCCTTCCCCGCACCCGAGGTTCTTCAGGCCGCCCTGCAGATCAACTCTGCTCTCGAGGTCGCCGCTCGAAAAGACCTGCTGCATGGCGACCTGACCCCGGGCAACATCCGCCTGAGTGAGTGGGGCTCCTATCTCGTGCTGGACTTCGGCCTCTCCCGAGCGCTTGGCGGAGACGCGCAGAGCTCCGCAAACACCCACATCCTCGGCACCCCGTTCTACATGGCGCCCGAGCAGATTCGCGGGGATCTGCCGGACATCCGCACCGACCTCTATTCACTCGGCGCAATCCTGTTCGAGCTGCTCACCGGACGCACTCCCTTTACCGCCGGCTCGCTTCCCGAGCCCACG
>CAXTJC010000218.1:0-5906 GCA_964244225.1 uncultured Acidobacteriaceae bacterium | reverse complement strand
CTCGGCGCGCATGCTCTCCTGCGTCTTGTAGTACTTGGGGGTCGCGAGGGCGATCGCATCCTCGACCGCGCCCACGACGATCTCCGGGTCAATCCCCTTATCCTTGCTCAACGCTTCGATCGATTGATACAGAACACTTGCCATAGCTTGCTTTCTTCCTTGCTCCCGTCCGCGACGAACTGAATCGTTGACGAAAAGTGCGTTTCCGGCATTGCCGGAGATTCATGTGCCTGCTTACTCAACAGTGGAACCTGAGCCAGAAATCAGAACTCCGGAACCAGATTCGCCTTTTCAACCTGGCTGCGAAGGATCTCGATACTTTCCTCGGCCGCTGCCTTCTTGGCCTTGCCCTTCTGCTTCACGGCTGAGAGATCAAGCGTAATGCGATCGTCTTCAAACTGTTTCAACCGTCCTTGCCACTGCCTATTGCCGTTGATGGGCTCGGTCGTCTTTAGCTTGATCAGACTTCCTTTGAACCGCTCAAACTCCTTCGCTGTCGTTAATTTGCGCTCCAGGCCCGGGGACGAAACTTCAAGCGTGTACTCCGATCCTGGAATGACATCCTCCACATCCAGCAGTGTTCCAAAATCAGTTGCAAAGCTGGCGCAATCCTCGTGCGTGACCCCGGAGAGGCTTTCGACCGGCACACCCTTCGGCAGCATGTCGGCCCCGTCTGTTGCGGCGGCTGCGATCAGTTTGGCCCGCTCAGCCTCGGTCTTTTCAAGAAAGATCCGTAATGTGCGGAACTTGACGCTGCCCTGGAATTCGACGTCAACGACCTCCATGCCGTAGGTTGCCGCCACGCGCTCCGCCATTGTCCGAATCTCGTCCGTCTTCAACGCCATAATGCCTGCGGTACACCATGAAATCTAACCATCTGCCAAGTAAACAACTTCTTCAAAAAAACCCTCTTCGGAGCAAATAAAAAGTGGGCTCTCGCCCACTCATCGCTTCCGCCGATTCTCCTGGGAGGTTCACAGGTCAACTTCTGTCAATGGAATGATGCCATCTGCAACCAAAATACTACGCCGTCTTCTATTAGTTTTCAAACTTGAGCCCAGCTTGGGTCTGCCAAGGTGTTAATCTAAGATCGATTTTGAAAGGCACTCCTAAGCCTTTTCGTCAGAGGACGGGAAGCAGCCGATCGAAAGGTGTTCTATGCCGATGCTGAGGACACAAGCGGATGGAGTGATCCCTGCCGACGATTTTGGGATGGTGACCGCAGACAAGATCGTCCGCGTCGTGGAACAGATTATCGATCGTGTTAATCCCGTTCGAGTTGTAGCGTTCGGCTCCCGGGCTCGTGGAAATCACCATATGACAAGTGACGTGGATCTGGCCGTCATCGTGGATCGCTATGTTCCGGGAGTTGACAGGCGTCCGTTGTGGCGCGCCGATCTCGACGTGTGCATGGATATGGACATCCTAACTCTATGATGTTGAGCGCGAACGGCTTACCTCAGGATCGCCACTTTCCTTACAGGCTGAAGTAAAGCGGGAAGGAGTGATCCTCTTTGAACGCGAAGCCGGTTTCCTCGATCGAGAAGCTGTTGCGCGCCTCGTCTGATGATGAAAGGACCTTAGAGTTTCCTCTACCGGACAGCGGCTTTGGCTTTCACGCGCAGCAGGCTGTGAAGAAGCTTTACAAGTGTCTCCTGTTTGCGAGACAGGGCACCTTTCCATTCAGTCACGACCTTCACGCTCTGCGTCTCCGAGTGGAGGCCCAAGGGCTGGCGCTGCCGTCAAGCAGTTTCCGACTTGAAGAACTTTCCGAGTACGCCGCGAACGCCCGCTATGACGACCCGATCCTATTGACGAGCCGACGCGGCAGACCGTGCGAGTCTGCATCGCGGATCTTCGGCGCTTCGTGCTGACGCAAGTAGGTTCCAGTAGTGTTGAGCAAAGGTGAAGCTGTACCCAGCCAACTCTGGGCAGAGTTGACGGCACGGATTAAGCCGTCGGTGCAACAATAGAAGCTCCCATGATTGAAACTCCCATTCCAGAGGCTCTTACCTTCGACGATGTGCTGTTGGTTCCCGCCTACAGCGACGTCGTCCCATCGCAGGTCAGCACCCAGACTCGCCTTACGCGCGCTATTACCCTGAATACGCCGCTGATCTCTGCCGCCATGGATACGGTGACTGAGTCGCGGCTGGCGATTGCCATGGCACAGCAGGGAGGCCTTGGCGTCGTGCATCGCAATCTCACGATCGAGCAGCAGGCCGGCGAGATCGACAAGGTCAAGCGCTCCGAGAGCGGCATGATCGTTGATCCGGTGACGATCTCGCCCGAGCAGCCGATCGCAGCCGCGCTTGAGGTGATGCGGCGCTACAAGATCTCCGGCGTTCCAGTAACCAAGAACAAGAAGCTTGTCGGCATTCTGACCAACCGCGATCTTCGCTTCGTCTCCCGCACCGATCTTCCGATCGACGATGTGATGACCAAGAAGAATCTCATTACGGTTCCGGTCGGCACGACCCTGGAACAGGCTGAGGAGATCCTGCACGAGCATCGGGTGGAGAAGCTTCTGGTCGTCAATGGCGACTATGAACTCAAGGGTCTGATTACCGTGAAGGATATCCAGAAGAAGCTCAAGTATCCGAACGCGAGCAAGGACTCGCAGGGCCGTCTACGGGTGGCAGGTGCGATTGGGGCGACGGGTGACTTTCTGGAGCGCGCCGCGGAGCTGGTCGCCGCGCGCGTGGACGCGCTGGCCATCGATTCAGCGCATGGACATTCATCGCGCGTGCTCGATGCCGTGCGGGAGGTCAAGAAGCGGTTCCCGAATGTGGATCTGCTCGCCGGCAATATCGCAACCTACGATGGCGCCATGGCTTTGATCGATGCCGGGGCCGATGCGATCAAGGTCGGGATCGGTCCTGGCTCTATCTGCACCACGCGCATGGTCACTGGTGCCGGGATGCCGCAGATTACGGCCATCTCCGAGGCCTTCCGTGCGGCCTCCAAGCGCGACATCGCGGTGATCGCTGATGGCGGTATCAAGTACTCGGGCGACGTGACCAAGGCGATCGCCGCGGGAGCGAGCGCCTGCATGATGGGATCGCTCTTTGCGGGCGTGGATGAGAGCCCGGGCGAGACCATCCTTTATCAGGGCCGGTCATTCAAGGCGTATCGCGGCATGGGCTCGCTTTCGGCCATGGCGCAGGGCTCGGGCGAGCGCTACTTTCAGAGCAGGGACGACATGACGGAGGCTGCCAGCGGCGACCGGCAGTCTCTGACGGCGCGCGAAGGCGCGTCTGCAAACCGGCTGGCGAAGTTCGTTCCCGAGGGCATTGAAGGCAGGGTGCCGCATCGTGGGCCGCTCGAGGCGATGGTCTATCAGTTGGTCGGGGGGCTACGTTCCGGAATGGGCTATCTCGGCTGTTCGACCATCGAGGAGTTGCAGACGAACGCGCGCTTTATCCGCATCTCGAACGCCGGCTTGAAAGAGAGCCACGTGCATGATGTCATCATCACGCGGGAGGCGCCGAACTACCACGTTGAGTAAAGCGCCACTGCTGCACAAGGCAAGGATCTGATTCGAGAGAAGTGCTTAGAGCATTTCTCCTGATGCTATGGCGTTGTTCAAGTGCAAGGGAGGCCATTTTCCTTGAGAGAAAATGGCATTGACGGGAGCGGCCTTCTCTACACCTTCAGGAGAAATGCTATAGCCGCTCCGAGCAAAAAGCAGGTTTCTCGTGTTGCTCGGAATGGAAGAAAGAAAAGCAAAGGACTTGATCAGAGGCTCCCTAGAGAGACCCGCGCTCGCGCCCAAGTACGGCCGCGTCGAAGCGTCGCCGGATGGTAAATCCTGCTGCCTGATACAGCTGCACCGCGGCCGCATTCTCTTCACTTACGGTCAGCGTGATAGCGGCGTATCCGGCTCGCCGCAGATGGGCTGACGCGGTCGCCAGCAAGTAGGCGCCGAGGCGATGTCCGCGGAAGACGGGAGCGATACAGAGCTGCGTAATGTGGGCGACCTGATCGGCCACACGCGAGCAGAGCAGTACGCCCATTAACGCACCGGTGCGCCGCTCTTCTATGACCCAGGAGTGGGTCGCTTCAAAGACGCCGCAGCCCGGAAAGCGAACGATGTTGTGCAGGAAGCGCAGGGAGCCGTGCAGGGTTCGATACTGATCATTGATGCGCGCATCGACGTGACCGTTATAGGCCAGGTGGATGAGCTCCGCGGCAGGTTGAAAGTCCGCCGCCGCCCATCGCCGCAGTACCAGTTCTTCACGATGCACGGGTCGGGGCGCCGGCAGCGCGCGGGCTTCAAAGACTTTGCCGGCAGGATTGGCGAGCGGAGAGAGATCGCATTCCATGAAGAGACGTGGAAAGACGGTAAATCCCTCGGCCGTGAAAAATGCATGCAGGCTGCCCGATGGAAGCAGCAGCAGCTGTGCCTCGATCCGGTCCACCCCGGGCGTTGCCCGCAGAAGACTCAGCAGATGAGAGAGCAAGAGCTGCAGGGTTGGATCCCGTCCCTCATCTCCGGGAGCTCGCGCGAAGGCCGACCGGCAAAACGCATCGCCGACGACGGCCTTCTGGCCTTCGTTCACATAGAAGGTGAAGCCGCTGACCTCGCCGTCGTGAATGGTGACGAAGCCCGGCAGAATGCGGCCGTTCAGATACTCAAGCAGCAGCTCCGTCGAGCTGCGATAGTTCCACCGCAGTGCCTCTTCCCAGAGCTTCGCCTCCGCCTCCAGCAAAGGCCGCATCTGTCGCGCCGTTACGTGGCGCAGATCCAGGATTTCGGTGGTGAGAGAGCCCGCCATGTGCTTGCAACTTCCTTCTTCAGATGCTGAACGTCTATCGTCGTGCTTCGACCCGGTACACGGCAAGTCCCTGCGTATCAAAAAGGAAGAGCGGCTGATAAACGCGGTTGCGCAGCCACTCGTTCATCTGAGCCGTCTGATCGGCTCGGATTACCAGGATGTGCTCTTCGTTCGGAACGCCGTCGCTCCCGTAATGCACGATCGGCTGATCCCGGTAAAAGGTAAGACCATAGTCCATGTCGCGATGTACACCGAGCGAGGCGATGACCTTCACGCCCGGCGCCTTCTCCTCCATACCCCGCGCCAGCGGCCGTGCGGAGTAGTTCAGGTCCAGATCCCTGCCATGGAAGCCGAGCAGAAAGATCAGAATGCCGAGCACTGGAATCAGGGTGGCGGTCAATATCTGCGGAATACCTCGCCGCCTCACCAGGAGCACGATCAGCAGCGCGATGGCCCCCGCTACGAGCGCAGCCGTCACCAGCCAGGCCGGGGACGGCACCAGAGTCTCATACTTCATGTGTTGCGGGGCGAGCACGAGGACGAACACCATGATGGCCGAGAGACAGGCATGCAGGCCAAGCAGCCATCCCGGCAGGCCTTGCCGCCGGACACGGTTCAGATAGTCTCCAGTCAGGATGGTCAGAGGCGGAATCGACGGCAGGATGTAGCCTGGCAGCTTCGATCCCGAGAAGGAGAAGAAAAGAATAGGGAAGAGGGCCCACAGCACCAGAAACTCCGGAAAGGCATCGCCGGCCCGCATGTGCGCCAGATAGCGCTGTGGGTTGCGCCTGGCCCGCCACTCGGCAACCGACATGCCGACTGCGTCGAACAAGGCTCGAACCGAGAGCACCGACCACGGCATGAGGCCCAGGACCAGCACCGCCGCGTAGAACCAGAACGGCTGGTGGTGCTGATAGCGGTTTGTCGCAAATCGCTCCAGGTTGTGTTCGAGAAAGAAGGACCGCACAAAGGTGGGGTTGCGCCGCTGCACGGCGATATACCAGGGCAGCACCATGGCGAGATAGAGAAAGACGCCTGGAAGCCAGATGGTGCGGCGAAGCAGGCTCCACTCCCGGCGGAGTGCGGTGAAGAAGAAGATGATGACCAGGGCAAGGAAGGGCGCTACCG
>CAXTJC010000217.1:0-5925 GCA_964244225.1 uncultured Acidobacteriaceae bacterium | reverse complement strand
CGACTCGTTGGGGTCGCGCAGGCCGGGCAGGCGGTCGGCGACGACCTCGGCGGCGGAGCGTGCGGCTTCTTCCTTCGCGGCGTCGACTGCGGCGGCTCGGTCAGCGGCGGCTTTCTGCGCGGCGGCGCGGGTCTCGGCGGTTACGGCCGCACCTTTGGCGAGTGCGTGCAGAGTCGCCGGCGGCAGCGAGTTCTCGGTGCCGGTGATGATCAGAACCTCTTCGAGACGGGTGAGATTGGCAGCGGAGCGGATGCGGATGGCGGTGTAGGGCTGGTGGTCGAGGTCGGGCGCGATGGACTCGATGGCGCCGACCGGCAGGCCTCGGGGGAAGATGCCGTCGCCGCCCGAGGTGAGCACCTGTTCGCCGGGCTTGATGCGGTCGTCCGGGGTGAGATTGCCGATCTCGAGAAAGCCGGCGGTGGTGCCGCGAAGCACGGCGCGGACGCGAGTCTGAGCGAGCAGAACACCGGCGCCGGAGGTCTGGTCGTTGATCAGGAGCAGTTGCGCGACGTGCGGCGCGGTGGTGGGAAAGACCTCGCGGATCTTGCCGACGATGCCGTCCGGGGTGATGACGGCCATGTCGGGCTTGAGGCCGTCGGCGGCGCCTTTGTCGAGGTAGAGGACGCGCGAGAGATCTGTACCGCTGGTGCCGATGACCTGGGCGGCGACGGTTCCGCTGATGTAGTGCTGCTGGAAGGCGAGGAGCGACTGCAGGCGCTGGCCCTCAAGGGCGTCCTCCGCAATGGCAGCCTGCTGGAGGCGCAGGGTGTCGATCTGCTGGCGGAGATCGAGGTTCTGCCGGCGGGCGCCGCGAAGGTCGAGATAGCTGCTCCAGCTGGAGCGGACGAAGGTGCTGGCTCCGTGTACGGCGCGTTCCGCCGGAGACAGGACGGCGACTATCCAAGAGCGGGCGACTGTAACGTGCGGGCTATCGGGTGCTTCCAGGCTGGATGAGGCGGTTGCGCCGAGGATGCCGGGCGCGCTCGCGACGGGGCGGCGCACCTGGACCGCCAGACCGATGGTCTGGATAAGCAGCAGCGCTACCAGGACCAGCGAGTTTTTGAAGCGCGAGAAGAAGGAGTCCATGCCGGCGTACTCGTATTAGAGCAAATTTCCTGATACTGCCAGGCGGACAGGTTTTAGGAGCGCCGTTTTTCTTGAGAAAAAACGGCCATACGGTCTTTGACTCGCTGTACACCTTCAGGAAATTTGCTCTATCCCGCGAAGGCGCACGCGGCGAAACCATAGCCGGCTTCAAAGAGTGAGCCGGCGTGGCTGGTTTATCGTAACCGTATGGCGAACGGGGGCTTGGCTGCCGGCAGGACACGCGAGTCGCGGAGAGGAAGCTTTCGCGGGCGGGACTGGCTGATCGCGTTTATGCTGCTGCTGGCGACGATCCAGTGCGTTCGCGCCGACTTTTTCGTCAACGACACGTTTCTCGACTGGCAGGCATACGCCCATGGGCAGGCGCCGCTCCCCTACCAGGGTAGAGCGGCGCTGATGCCGCTGTTTCGCTGGGCCGAGAACAGCTCCCGCATGCAGGCGATCGCGAGCCGCTACGCCGCTACGGTGCGCGTTGGAACGCTCTACTACGAACCGGTGACGGTGGAGAAGTTCGTCAGTCTGCTGCTCGGGCTGATTTCTCTGAGCGCGATGATGCTGGCGGCGTTCTGGTGGAGCAGCCGCCAGGAAGTACGGCCCTGGTGGCTAGCAAACGTGCTCGTGCTGGCGATCATGACCGTGACGGCGACGATGCGGGCGACGACGAACTACTGGTACGCGTATGACCTGCCGCACGCCGCGCTATTCGGCATCGGAGCCATTCTGGCGCTTGAAGGTTTTTGGGGTGGCATGATCCTATGCTTCCTGATCGACGTGCCGCTGCGCGAGACGGCCCTATTTTCGATCCTGATGCTGGCTCCAGTCTTTTTCGTCCAGCAGCGGCAGGCGTTCGTCCATCAGGGAGCCACGGCCGCGCGATGGATCAGGACGGCCGCGCTGGTTGCCGGCATGGGCGTGTACTGGGCCGTGGTTCGGTTGCTTATTGCGCGGCGCTTTGCCGGGAACCTGAACCTGACGTATCCGCGGCTCTCGCAGAACATCCACGAGATGCTGTTTCCGCACCACTGGCCGCAGCTCTTCAGCGCCGGCGGCTACCTCGTGATCTTTGTGTGGCTCGAACGGCGGCGGCTCTCCGCTGTCCAGCGCGCGTTGCTCTATGGCTGCGCGGCCTGCGTGCCGATCACACTGTGGTTCGGGGTGTGGACGGAGACGCGGGTGTGGATGGAGTGGACGATGCCGCTGGCGGCGCTCGCCACGGTTGAGGCAGTGGACTGGATGCGGAGCCGCGCGAGCGGACCGGACTCGCTTACTTCGACTGGAACAACAGCGGCGTGAAGTGGATGAGATTGTCGCGCCAGACGAAGGAGACATGGGCTCCGGGGGTCTCGACCTCGGTGACGGGTAGCGACTTCGACTTGAGGTAGGCAGCGAGGGTCTGGTTGGCTTTGAGCAGGCCATCGTCGACGCCGCAGGCGATCCAGAGCAGGCGCAGGTCGGTGGACTTCGGGGTGAGACTGTCGAACTGAGTGGGTGGATCGATGAGGTGGACGGCAGAGCTGAAGCCGCCGATCCAGGCGAACTTGTCGGTGTTGGCGAGGCCGATGTACAGGCTTTCGAGGCCGCCCATGGAGAGGCCAGCGAGGGCGCGGCCCTGGCGATCGCGGGAGACGGGATAGGCGGCTTCAACCTGCGGCATGACTTCAGTGAGCAGGGCCTGCGAGAAGAGCTCCGTGTTGCGGTTGACCAGATCCTTCTGCTTCCACATCTCGCCGATACTGCCGTTGAGGAAGCTCATGTCGCCGTAGCCGAGGGGCATGACGACGATCATGGGCTTGATCTTTCCTTGGGCGAGGAGATTGTCGAAGATGAGGTCGGCCTGGAGGGTCGTGGTCCAGGTGTCGACGGTATTCGACCAGCCGTGGAGCAGGTAGAGAACGGGGTAGGGCTTCTTGGCGCGGGGATCGAAGCCGGGCGGTGTGTAGACGATGTAGCGGCTCTGGTTGGCGGGGAGGCCGACGGCGGACTTTGTGGTGTAACGGTGATCGTGAAGCGTGCCGTGTGGGACGGGCTGAAGATCCCAGGGCTGTGGGGTGTCGGCGGGGACTTCGACCTCATCGCCGCGATAGACGAGGTTCGGCGTGATGCCGGTGAGGTTATTGGGGTCGAACTGCGGGCGCTCGTCGACGTCGAAGCGATAGGAGTAGATCTGGGGCGGGAGCGGCGGCGTGGTGTAGGTCCAGAGGCCGTCGGGGCCTTTGGTCATGGGGACGGGCTTGGCGGCCATGTCGTAGTTGAGCGCGACGGCGGTGGCGGCGGGGTCAGCGTAGCGGAAGGTGATGCTGTGGTCGGGGTTGGCCTGATGGGAGTTGTAGCCAGGTGGGGGCGCCTGCGCGAGGGTTGCTAGGGAGAAGGCGAGAGGGGCTGTGGCGGCCAGGGCGCGGGCGAGGCTCATGGGGAGAAGTGTAGCGGACGAGTCTTGTCACGGGAGTGAAAAAGCCCTGAGACCTAACGTACCGCCCATTGCGATGAAGCTGCGGGACCCGGCGGGCTTCATGGGTAAGCGGGACCGAGGGAGGCGAACGTCTTACGTCCCACCCATTGCGATGGAGCTGCGATGGATGTGGCACCCGGGCGGTAGAGTTCCCGGTAGAGAAGCAGATCCTTACGGGATGACAACAAAAGAGCAGCGGCAACGAGACGTTGTCAGGCGCGTTTGCCAGGTGGGTGCTTACTTCTGGAAGAGGAGCGGGGTGAAGTGGACGAGGTTGTCGCGCCAGACCATCCAGTCGTGCATGCCGGGGGTTTCGATGACGGTGACGGGCATGTTTTTAGATTTGAGGAAGGTGATGAAGTCACGGTTGGGCTCGAGCAGGTGATCTTCAGTGCCGCAGGCGATCCAGAGCAGCTTGAGGTTGGCGGATTTGGGATCGAGGGTGCCAAGTTTGGCGCGGTCAATGGAGGCGGCGGCGGAGCTGAGGCCGACGACGTAGGCGAATTTATCGGTGTTGTTGAGGCCGATGGAGAGGGACTCGAGAC
The DNA here is from genome assembly GCA_964244225.1 of uncultured Acidobacteriaceae bacterium. Taxonomy (GTDB): domain Bacteria; phylum Acidobacteriota; class Terriglobia; order Terriglobales; family Acidobacteriaceae; genus Edaphobacter. Next base: position 1,827 of record CAXTJC010000217.1, on the reverse strand, counting down.
CGCCCATGGAGAGGCCGGCGATGGCGCGGTCGTCGCGCTTCTTCGAGACGTGGTACTCGCTCTCAACGCGGGGAAGGATCTCGTTGAGCAGGGCCTGCTGGTAACCGGAGGTGTTGCTCGCGACGCTCTCCGGGGTGTGCCACGAGCCGCCGCCGTTGCGCACGAAGCTCATCTGGCCATAGCCGAGAGGCATGACGACGAGCATGGGCTTGACCTTGTTCTGGGCGATGAGGGCGTCGAGGATGAGGTTGGCTTTGCCGACTACGGTCCAGCCGGAGGCATCGTCCGAGAAGCCGTGCAGCAGATAGAGGACCGGGTAATCCTTCTTCGATTTCGGATCGTAGCCGGGTGGGGTGTAGACGAAGAAGTCGCTCTGGTTTTGAGCGAGGCCGGTGACGATGGCGGTGGTGTAGACGTGATGGTGAACCTCACCGTGGGGGATGTTCTGTGGCTCCCAGGGCTGCGGGGCATCGCCGGGCACGCCGAGCATGTTGCTGAGGTTGAGCAGGTTGGTTGTGACCTGGGTGTTCTTCGGATCGAGGCGGTCGATGCCAGCGACACCATCGGCGCCGTCGACCCGGAAGTGATAGCCGTAGATCTGCGGGGTCTTAGCGGGCGTGGTGGCGGTCCAAACGTTATCGGCGCCCTTGGTCATGGGCTGCGGCTCAGGGGCGCCATCGAAGGCGAGCGAAACCTTGGTCGCGGTCGGGTCGAGGTACTTGAAGGTGAGGGTGTGATCGGGGTTGACAACCGCGGAGTCGAAGTGTGCGGGAAAGTCCTGGGCGGAGCTGAATACGGGGAGGGCGAAGAGGACCGGGGCGGCCAGGGACAAGGCGGATCGCATGCCCGGAAGTGTATCCCAGGCGATTCGCGTTTGGTTTACGCGCGGGAGAAGGCGATACTAGCGGGATGGCGCTTCGTTCTGGATTTGTATCCATCATCGGTCGGCCCAATGCCGGCAAGTCGACGCTGTTGAATGCGCTGCTGGGGCAGAAGCTGGCGATTGTGACGCACAAGCCGCAGACGACGCGGACGCGCATTCTGGGCGTGCTGGAAGTCGCGGCGACGAAGAAGGGTAAAGGCGGATCTGGCCACGGGGCGGCGCAGGTGGTGCTGGTGGATACGCCGGGCGTGCACAAGCCGGAGACGCAGCTGGACCGGCGCATGCTGCAGGAGGTGCATGATGCGCTCGAGGGCCGGGACGCGGTGCTGTTTCTCGTGGATGCGACGCATCGGCTGCCGCAGGCTGGGCCGGTGAAGGTAGAAGGTGAAGACGCGGCGGAGACTGCGGCACGCGGCAAGAAGTTTACGGCGAGCAAGCGGGCGAAGAGCGCGGCGGAGGACGATTTTGCGCTCTCGCTGGTGAAGCAGCTTGAGTGCCCGGTGATCCTGGTGCTGAACAAGATCGATGCGATCGATAAGGCGGAGCTGCTGCCGCTGATCGCGCACTGGAGCGCGCTGCACACGTTTGCGGATGTGGTGCTGATCTCGGCGCGGAAGAGCGAGGGGCTGGAGCTGCTGCTGGAGAAGGTGATCGGCCACTTGAAGGAGGGGCAGCGGTACTTCCCTGCCGACCAGGTGACGGACCAGCCGGAGCGGTTTCTGGTGGCGGAGCTGATACGAGAGAAGATTCTGCTGCTGACGGGAGAGGAGGTGCCGTACTCGTCGGCTGTGGTTGTGGAGAAGTGGGAGGATCCGCCGGCGGTGGCGAAGAAGTCGCGATCGCAGGAGGTGAAGTTGCCCCTAACGAAGATCGCGGCGGCGATCATCTGCGAGCGGACGGGGCAGAAGGCGATCCTGATCGGCAAGGGCGGCGAGATGCTGAAG
>CAXTJC010000216.1:0-5942 GCA_964244225.1 uncultured Acidobacteriaceae bacterium | reverse complement strand
CAGGGCTCCCGCGCCCTTGAAACCCTGCAAAAGCTCACCGATACCGACCTCTCCGCCATCAAGAACTACTGGTTCACCTGGGGCAAGGTCGCCGGTCTCTACAACGTCATGATCGCCCGCACCGGCTACACCGGCGAAGACGGCTTCGAAATCTACATCCCCTCCGACGAGCCCACCAGCGCCCGCGTCTGGGCCGAAATTCTCGAGGCCGGCAAGGAATTCGGCATTCTCCCCTGCGGCCTCGGCGCGCGCAACACCCTCCGCCTCGAGTCCGCCATGGCCCTCTACGGCCACGAGATCTCCGACTCGATTAACGTCTTCGAAGCCAACCTCGGCCGCTACGCCAAGCTCGAGAAGCCTAACTTCATGGGCAAATCAGCCCTCGATGCCATCACAGCCGCCGGCGGCCCCGCCCGCAAGCTCGTCGGCCTCGAAATGATCGACCGCGGCATCGCCCGCGACGGCTATCCCGTCATGAGCCTCGACGGCCAGCTCCTCGGCGAGGTCACCAGCGGCTCCCCAGCCCCCTTCCTCAAGAAGAACATCGCCCTCGCCTACGTCCCCACCACCCACACCGAGCCCGGCACCGAGCTCGCTGTCGAAATCCGCGGCCAGCTCGTCCGCGCCCAGGTCGTCCCCACCCCGTTCTACAAACGCATCAAGAAGCCTGCAACCCTCGCCTAACCCTCAGCACCATATCGCACTCCTTGTTATGACCCTCGCAGCGAGGCTTCGTACCGCTGATATAGTTTCTCCAGGAGCGAACTATGGCAACCTGGGCTATTCACGATGCAGAAACTCACTTTGAGGATCTGCTAAACGAGGCTGAAAACGTCGGCCCCCAGTTTATTTCAAGGGAGGGTGCTGAACGCGCTGTCGTTCTCTCCTGGGTTGAATACAATCTCCTTCGCCATCGCGCGCCTAGCGCCATTGAGATCATCCTGAACGGTCCAGCACTTGACGAAGATCTCACGGCGGAACGCAGACAGGAAACAGGATCGCCAGTCGCTCGGTGAGTTCCTCACGCTTTCTCCTTGATACAAATGCCCTCTCGGAACGACGCAAGCGCACCAATCCAAAAGTTGTGGACTACCTCGCGGGTCTAAATCCGCTGATGGTCTACCTTAGTGTTCTTACCATTGGAGAACTTCGCCTCGGTCTAGCGAGGAAGGGGCCGCAGGCAACAGCCCTAGCCGCTTGGATCGATGACGTGGAAAACGCTTTTCGCCCCCGCATTCTTCCGGTCACCCTTGAGATCGCCCATCTCTGGGGTGAGCTCTCCGCCGGTCGCTCCCGCCCGATCGTAGACACCCTCCTTGCCGCCACCGCCATCGTTCATAACCTTACACTCGTCACCCGCAACACCAAAGACTTCACCGACACAGGCGTCGCTCTCCTCAATCCTTGGCAGTAACCAGGCGTCCTGTCACTCTCCAAGCGCCACCGTCCTTCGACAAGACGAGCCCGCCGCGCTCTCCATCCTCTACAATTCCTCAGGAGCCTCTGAACAAGTTCTGTGCTTTTCTTTCTTCCTTTCCGACCCTGAGCGAAGCCGAATGGGGAGGAACCTGCTTTTGTTCGGACCGGCTCGATACTTCTTCGACTTGATCAGACTTTTCTCAGGAGAACCTTCATCCCGATGCCCTATCCCGCACAGTACAAATACACCAAGGAACACGAGTGGATCGAGGTCTCGGGCGACACCGGCACCATCGGCATCACCGACTACGCCCAAAGCTCGCTCGGCGATATCGTCTTCGTCGACATGCCCAAGATCGGCGAGCAGATCCAGGCCGGCAGCACCTTCGGCTCGGTCGAATCCGTCAAGGCCGTCAGCGACCTCTACGCTCCCGTCACCGGCACCGTCTCCGCCATCAATGAAGACCTCGTCAGCGCCCCCGAAACCATCAACACCGACGCCAACACCACCTGGCTCATCAAGATCGATCTCACCGATCCTCTGGAAGCCAGCTCCCTCCTCTCCGCCGCCGACTACGAAACCTTCATCGCCGAAGAGACCGGCCACTAACTCGGTCCACAACTCCGGTACGAAGATCGGAGTTGTGGACCGACGATGCTCCCCTAAGCCAACGCTTCCTAAGCCGATGCTTCGTAAGAGTGACGGCGCTCAAAAAAAAGCTTGTCATTCTGAGCGCAGCGAAGAATCCCCGCATTTCGCTTCGGTCAGCGAAACACTTGAGGTCTAATCATCGGGACTGGTCTCTTCGTAGTCATCCCGTAGAAATCTGCTTCTGCTGTTGCTATCGTCTTTTTGGTCACCCGTAGGAATCTGCTTTTGCCTCTTGTTTGTCATCCCGCAGGGATGTGTTTCGCTTCTCTGTCCTGATCTTTTACTGTCACTCCTCAAGACCTGCTGTCGCCACCACGTAACACGCTCCAGAGGCCACCGCCATGCGCTATCTCCCGAAGTCCCCTCAAGACCGCATCGACATGCTCGCCGCCATCGCTGAAGTAACGCCCGGTGTCTCCTCCATCGACGACCTCTTCAGCACCATCCCGGCCGAGTACCAGCTCAAGCGCGACCTCGACATCCCGCGCCAGCACGGCGAGAGCGAGATCGTTGACACCTTCAAGGACTTCGCCGGCCGCAACGCCACCGGCTATACCAGCTTCCTCGGTGCCGGCGTCTATCGCCACTACAAGCCGGTCCTCATCGACACCGTCGTCTCCCGCGGCGAGTTCCTCACCTCCTACACGCCCTACCAGCCCGAGATCGCCCAGGGCACCCTCCAGGCCATGTTCGAGTTCCAGACCATGATCTGCGAGCTCACCGGCATGGAGATCGCCAACGCCAGCATGTACGACGGCTCAACCGGCGCGGCGGAAGCCATCATGATGGCCGTCCGCGTCACCGGCCGCAACGCCGCGGTCATCGCCCGAACCGTCCACCCCGAATACCGCGAGGTCATCCACACCTACGCCCAGCACCAGGCCATCCCCACCACCGAGGTCTCCTACGACCACGGCACCGGCCGCCTCGATCTCGCCGCCCTCGACGCCGCCATCACCGCCGATACCGCCTGCGTGCTCATCCAGTCCCCGAACTTCTTCGGAACGATAGAAGATGTGGCAGCCATCGCCGAGATCGCCCACGCCAAAGGCGCGCTGCTCATCGTCTCTATCGCCGAAGCCATCTCGCTCGGCGTCGTCCGTCCGCCCGCCGAGGCCGACATCGTCTCGCTCGAGGCCCAGTCCTTCGGCGTCGCGCTCTCCTTCGGCGGCCCCTACTGCGGCGTCATCGCCTGCAAGGAAAAGTTCCTCCGCCAGATGCCCGGCCGCCTCGTCGGCGAGACCAAAGACGCCTCCGGCAAGCGCGGCTTCGTCCTCACCCTCTCCACCCGCGAGCAGCACATCCGGCGCGAAAAGGCCACCTCCAACATCTGCACCAACCAGGCCCTCGTCGCCCTCATGGTCACCGTCTTCCTCACCGTATACGGCAAGGAAGGCCTCCGCGAGCTCGGCGAACACAACCTCGCCAAGGCTAACTTCGCCTCTCGCTCCTTCACGGCTGACGGCGGCGCCAAACAGCTCTTCACCACCGCCCCCTTCTTCAACGAGTTCGTCCTCGATCTTCCCGAGTCCGCCGAGGAAACCAACGCCGCCCTGCTGCAAGAAAAGATCATCGGCGGCCTCCCGCTCGCGAAGTGGTACCCCGAGCTAGGCACCAACGCCAGCCTCTGGTGCGCTACCGAGCTCACCACCCGCGCCCAGATCGACGCCACCACCCACGCCCTCAGCACCGTAGCCGTCCCCGCCGGAGCCACCCGCTAACCAGCACCAGGCGCGGACCGTGTCTCGCCTCGCTTTTGCTTTTGCGCCTTGCCGTTATTTTCAAGTTGTCATCCTGAGCGAAGCGAAGGACCCGCTTCGCTCCGCCACCGTACCCGAACCATCACCACGTTCTTTGGTTTGTCATCCCGCAGGGATCTGCTTCGCTTTGCTGTTTTGCTTTTATGCTGTCATCCCGCAGGGATCTGCTTCTCTACAACTACCGTCCGCCGAAGAAAGGAGCCCGCATGGACGTCAGCACCCTCGAAGGCCAGGAACTCACCGCTGTCGAATTCGTCGAGGACTATCTCCGCCTCCGCTTCGACGGCCCCCTCGTCACCTTCTACGAGTGGCCCAGCGTCCTCCTGCCCGACTTCTCCGTCTCCCACGGCGAGCCCGAGTACCGCAACGCCCTCTGCGCCCAGATCGGGGAAGAGGTCGAAACCGCCGAGCTCGAAGAAGGCTCCTCCCTCACCATCAAGCTCGTCAACGAGGTCGTCTTCGGCCTCTCCCTCCGCGAAGAAGACCTCTCCGGCCCCGACGCCGGCGCCTTCTCCGAGACCGGCTCCCCCACCGACGAGCTCGAGTTCTAAGAACCGCACCACCGCACCCTAAAGGAGCACCCGCATGGCGCAACCCGTGATGGAAGCCGAAGCCACCAGCATCAACGCAGCCGACAAGTTCATCGGCACCCCCCGCAAAGCCACCACCCACACCAACCAGAACGAAGACCTCATCTTCGAAAAGTCCTCGCCCGGCAAAAAGGCCTACCGCATGCCCGAGCTCGACGTGCCCGCGATCGACGCCGCCCAGCTCTTAGGCAACGTCGCCCGCAAGGATCTAGGCATCATGCCCGAGCTCTCCGAGATCGAGCTCGTCCGCCACTTCACCCGCATGTCCACCTGGAACTACGCCATCGACCTCGGCATGTATCCCCTCGGCTCCTGCACCATGAAGTACAACGGCCGCATCAACGAGCTCGTCGCCCGCTTCGAGGGCATCGCCGAGGCGCACCCCTACCAGCCCGAGAGCCTCTCGCAGGGCGTGCTCTCCATCATGAGCACCCTCTCCGACGCCCTCATCGAGATCACCGGCATGGACGCCATCACCCTCCAGCCCGCCGCCGGCGCCCACGGCGAGTTCACCGGCATCCTGCTCGTCCGCGCCTTCCACGAGTCGCGCGGCAACGCCCGCAAAAAGATCATCATCCCCGACTCCGCCCACGGCACCAACCCCGCAACCGCCGCCGTCGTCGGCTACCAGGTCGCCAACCTCAAGTCCAACCCGCAGGGCATGGTCGATGTCGCCGAGCTTGAAAAGATGGTCGACGAAGACACCGCCGCCCTCATGCTCACCAACCCCTCCACCATCGGCGTCTTCGAGTCCGAGATCCACAAGATCGCCGACATCCTCCACGCCAAGGGCGCCCTGCTCTACATGGACGGCGCCAACATGAACGCCCTCGTCGGCAAGACCCGCCCCGGCGACTTCGGCGTCGACGTCATGCACCTCAATCTGCACAAGACCTTCTCCACCCCGCACGGAGGCGGCGGCCCGGGCTCCGGCCCCGTCGCCTGCAAGGCCATCCTCGAGCCCTTCCTCCCCACCCCCATCCTCACCCGCAAGCACGACGGCGCCCTCACCTTCGACTACAACCGCCCGCACACCGTCGGCCGCGTCCGCATGTTCTACGGCAACTTCGGCATGTTTGTCCGCGCCCTCGCCTACATCCTTGCCAACGGCCCCGACGGCCTCCGCCAGACCACCGAAGACGCCGTCCTCAACGCCAACTATCTCCGCGCCAAGCTCTCCGGCACCTTCGACCTCCCCTACAAAACCCCCTCCCTCCACGAGGTCGTCTTCTCCGACAAACTCCAGGCCCGCAACGGTGTGAAAACCGGCGATATGGGCAAGCGCATGATCGACTACGGCTTCCACGCCTACACCACCAGCTTCCCGCTCATCGTCCCCGGCGCCATGATGATCGAGACCACCGAATCCGAATCCCGCGAAGAGCTCGACCTCCTCGTCGACGCCCTAAAACAAATCGCCCAGGAAGCCGCCGAAAACCCCGACCTCGTCCGCTCCGCCCCCCACACCACCCGCCTGGAACGCCTCGACGAAACCGGAGCTGCCCGCAAACCCATCCTCCG